>JAKBCP010000185.1 GCA_021807645.1 bacterium | reverse complement strand
CGACGAGCGCGTCGTTGAGCGAACGCGCGCCCTGGCTCCCGCCCATCGCGAGCAGCGTGCGGCGTTGCGGGTCGAGGCCGAGCCGCTCGATCGCCTCGGCGCGCGGCGGCAATGCGCGCAGCGCACCGCGAATCGGCACCCCGGTGCAGAGGTACCGACTGCCGAAGCGCGGATCTCCCTGCGGCAACGCTCCCCAGACCTCGTCGACGAACGGCGCGAGCAGACGATTGGTGAGCCCCGGGCGCGCGTTGGGTTCCAGCAATGCAATCTTCGTTTGCGAGAGCCGCAGCGCGCGCAAGCCGCGCGCCGCGACGACGAGCGGAAAGCAGACGTAGCCGCCGGTTGCAACGATCGCCTCGGGGCGTTCGCGCAGCAAGACGGAGAGCGATTGCAGCACGCCCCATCCGTTGGCGAACGCCGCTCCCAACAGCGCGAAGAGATGCCCGCGGCGCAGCGGCCGTGCGGTGATGCGATGGAGCGGATATCCGGCTTGCGGAACCAGGCGCGCTTCGAGGCGATCGGCGGTGCCCACGAACGCGATCCGCGCATCGGCTCCGTCGCGTTCGCGCAGCGCATCGGCGATCGCGATCGCCGGATAGATGTGCCCGCCCGTGCCTCCTCCGGCGAAGAGGATGCGCATGTGCTAACTTCCTATGCGGCGGCGGCGCCCGACGTTGGCGATCAACGCAACGGCGACGAGATCGACGACCAACGCGCTGCCGCCGAACGAGATGAAGGGCAGCGGAACGCCGGTCACCGGCCACGACGACGTAACGACGCCGATATTGATGAAGGCCTGTACGACGATCAGCGCGGTGCATCCTAATGCGAGAAAATAACCGAAGCGATCTTCGGCGCGCATCGCGATCTTCACCGCCCGCGTTGCGAAGATGATAAAGAGCGCAACGACCGTCAGCGTTCCGATCAAGCCGAGCTCTTCACCGACGATCGAGAAGATAAAATCGGTATATTGCTCGGGAAGATAGAAGAATTTCTCGCGCGAGGCCCCCAAACCGACGCCCCACCAGCCGCCCGAGCCCAGCGCGTAGAGCGATTGCACGATATGAAAGCCGTAATTCAGCGGGTCTTTCCAGGGGTCTAAGAACGCGAGAATGCGTTCGCGCTGATAGGAGTGCGCAAAGATCGAATAGACGACCACCGGCGCGGTGAAGAGAATGCCGCCGAGCAAATGCGGTATCCGCGCTCCGGCAACGAAGAGCATGGCGAAACCGATCGCGACGATGATGCTCGCGGTGCCCATATCGGGTTCGCGTTGGATGAGCAATGCAACCACGAACGTCGCGCCGAGCAGCGGCACGACGCCGCGCGAGAACGAGAGAATGCGCTCGCCCATATCGGCGAGCCGAACGGCCAGAAAAAAGACCAACGTCAGTTTCGCAAATTCCGAAGGTTGGATGCTCAACGACGAGATGCCCAACCAACGGCGCGAGCCGTTCACGCTCGCGCCGAGGTGCGGCACGAGCACGGCGACCAACGCCAGCGTGGTAGCGATGAAGAGCGCGGGGGCGTAGGTGCGCAGCTTCGTGTAATCGATGCGGAAGGCACCCCATGCAGCGAGCAAGCCGATACCCAGCCACATCAACTGTCGTTTGAAGAAATAGGCGACATCGTGATGGACGGCATACGCCGTCGTGCTCGACGCCGAGAAGACCATCACCATGCCGATAGCGACCAACCATGCGACGCTGATAAAAAGGATTGCATCGGGCGGCGCGCTTTCGTAGGCGCGCGGCACGCGACGCTCCGGTCTCCGCGAAAGGCGCGGCGGCGGCGCGATGCGAGCGGCGTTACGCACGGCTGCCTCCCGCGAGCCCGCGAACTGCAGCGATAAACTCATCGCCGCGGTGCTCGGCGGAGCGAAACATATCGAACGAGGCACAGGCCGGCGAGAGCAGCACGACGTCCCCCGCACGCGCGAGTTCGCTCGCGCGTCGAACCGCTCGTTCCATCGTTGCCGGGCGCTCGCATGGGACGCGCCCTGCAAGCGCGCCTTCGATCTCGGTTGCAGCCTCGCCGATCGCAAGAACCGCGCGCGCGTGCCGGGCCAGCGCGCCGCCGAGCGCATCGAACGCGGTACCTTTCGCGCGACCGCCGACGATGGCGACAACGGGTTGCGCGAAGCTTTCGAGTGCGGCGATCGCCGACTCCGGATTGGTCGCCTTCGAATCGTCGACGTAGCGCACCCCGTCGATCTCGGCGACCGGTTGCAAGCGATGCTTCATGCCGGCGAAACTCCGCAGCGCGGCGGGGAAGTGCGTCGGATCGACGCCGAAGGCGAGCGCCGCGCCGAGTGCCGCCATCGCGTTCGCGAGATTATGGCGGCCGATCAGCGGAACGCCGGCGACGGCAGCGAGCTCCATGCCCGCGCGCGTATCGACGATGCGGCCGTCGATCGCAGCGATGCGCGCCGACGGATCGACGAGCGAGTAATCGATCACCGAGATCTTCGCTGCACTCGTGCGCGCAAAGCACCAGACGCGCTCGTCATCGCGATTGGCGACGAGAGTATCGCCGGCGACCGAATTCGCGACGATGCGGAATTTCGCCGACGCATATTCGTCCATCGAAGCGTAGCGGTCGAGATGATCGGGCGAGATATTCAGCAGCACGGCGACGCGCGCACGAAAGCGATCGATGCTTTCGAGTTGGAATGAGGAGAGCTCGGCGACGATCGCTTCGAGCCCGTCGGGCAGAACTTCGCGAATCAGCGGCTCGCCGATGTTTCCGCCGAGCGCCGTCTTTTTGCCGGCTGCGCGCAGCAGGTGCGCGAGCAACGCGCTGGTCGTCGACTTCCCCTTCGTTCCGGTAACCGCGAGAAACGGCGCGCGCGCAAAGCGCCAGGCGAGTTCGGCCTCACCGATCACCGTACAGCCCATCGCCCAGGCGATCGAGACCGGGCGCGAGCTCGGCGGCACCCCGGGCGAAAGCACGGCGAGTTCGCCGCCGCGCAAATTTTGTTGCAGCTTTTCGGTCGGAACGAAGGTGACGCCGAGCGATGCCACGTGCGCGACCGCATCGGCAGCGCGCTCAGGGAATTCATCGGTAGCGAGCACCTCCCAATGCCGTTCGCGCAGCACTTCGCAGACGGCGATGCCGCTTTTCCCTAAGCCGATCACGAGCGCGCGTTCGCCGGTCGCGCTCATTTTGCGATCCACCAACCGAGCGCCGAGAGCACCGCGGAGATGCCCCAGAAACGCGTCGTGACTTCGAGTTCGTTCATGCCGCCGAGTTCGAAATGATGGTGCAGCGGGCTCATGCGAAAGATGCGCTTACCGCGCGTGGCCTTAAAGTAGCCGACTTGCACGATCACCGAGAGCGCTTCGGCGGCAAAGATCCCGCCGACGAGCAGCAACAAGAGCATCTCGCCTTCGGCTATGGCGACGC
>JAKBCP010000184.1 GCA_021807645.1 bacterium | reverse complement strand
ACTGGAGCATATCGTTCCGACGCGGCGCGACGAAGTTCGAGCCATTCACCGACGCGAGCGGTGCCAGGCATCTCGCGCTGATGATGTTTCGATCCGGCTCCTTCCAAACTGCCGACGAGGCGTCATTTCGTGCGGTTCGGATCCCGTATGGCCGAGGTGGCTACGCCGCGTACTTCTTGCTTCCCACTCGCGGCACGGTCGGTGCTCTCGTGCGCTCGTTGAGCGCCTCGACGATCGATCATATCGTACGCATCGAGCGGCCGGAACGGCTTGCGGTTGAGATTCCTCGCTTTACGGCAAGGTACGCATCGACCCTCAACGACGTGCTAAGAGGTCTTGGAATGGGAATTATTTTCTCAAATAGGGCCGATTTTTCACCGATGCACGCGCCTCCCCTGGGACTGCGCATCGCGTCCGTCGTGCATAACGCTTTCGTACGGGTCGACGAAGGGGGAACCGTCGCTGCGGCGGCCACGGCCGTCGTCGTACGGACTAAATTAGCGGTGGTACTGCGTGGACCCCCGGTGCGAACGTTTTTTGTCGACCGAGCGTTCGTATTAGCAATTCGGGACGAACGTACGGGAGCGCTGCTCTTCATCGGCGTGGTCCGCACGCTTCCGCCGGCATAGCCGCGGCCGGGCACCCACCAAATGACGGTTGTGCCTCTCGATGGGAGGGCGGAATCGAGGTCCCGCTCGCTACGGCGCGGGCGTGTACTGCAACACGTACGTGAAGTGCGTCGGCGCGGCGAGGTTCGCTAACCGCACCGTTCGCAGCGCGTGCGCGGTTGCAATCGTGATGGCGAGCAACGCGTTGCCCGCGCTCGCGCCGTCGCCGAGATCGATCGCGACGTCGTGCAACGTCGCGCCGTCGAAGAGCGGATCGCCGTCGCTTCCACCGCCGGCGAGCGCCGAGAGCGCGACGCTGCGCGCCGAGAGCGCGGTAATCCCCGCGTAACTCTGCGTGAGCCGCGCTGCGAGGATGCCGCTTGCGTCGATCTCGCTTCGAAGCACGCGCGCGGGTTGCGTTGCGTCGGCGGCGACCCAGCGGTACTCGACGATGCGCTCGGCGCGCCCGGCAGCGCGCGTGCAGAGATCGAATGCGTGCGTGTCGAGATTCGGAGCGCCCGCGCTATCGGTCGGCGGGATCGAGAAGCCGGTCGCCGTCTCGTTATCGCTGCGAATCGCGGCGATCAGCGCGGCGGTTGCGGCGCGGTCGTTGAAGCGCGCGGCAGCGGTCGCCCGGGCGTGCAGCAACCCGGCGATCGCGTTGGCGGCGCCCAGAAGTACCAACGTTCCGATCCCCAACGCAACGAGGACTTCGAGCAGCGAGAACCCGCGTTCGCTCTCCACGATCGCGCTGGTTCCCCGTTCCGGCGCGTTTACGACCGAAGGAGCGCCTCGTGTTCCGTGAAACGACGCGGCGGCATCTCAATCACGTTCGGAAAGTTTGTGTGAAAGCGTTAGGAGGGCTCGCCTTCGCGCGCGCGGCTCGCGCGGCACTAAAAGGGTGATGACGTCGCAACCGACGGCATCGGCCATCTTTCGAACGCGGCCAAGTTTAGCGGAGCTCAGTCCGCCGGCGAGATCGCGGGAAACGGAAGCCGGCTTCGTCTTGGTACGTCGCGCGAGCTCGGCGCCGGTGATCTGTTGGGCTTGCATGGCGTCCAGAAATTGCTGTTCCAGTCGCAGCTCTTCACGTCGAGCGTCGATTTCGCGAGCCATTTCCTTATCGGTGCGGAGGCGTTGTGAGAGCGGCTTTTGATTTGCTTCCTGTCGCCTCTCTCGAGCTTCAGCGGCGTCCATAATATTCACCGGCGCTAACGCGCTCGATATAATCCCTTCGATCCTCGATAGTAAGCTCGATCGCTCTCTTCCCGTTACGGTCGAGCTTTTGCTTTTGCTTTTCATAATAGCGGCATACGATCCAGAGATTTTTACCGGCGTGAAACATCGAAAATCGGTGCTTGCCGGCTTTTGCGGCGAGAATAGTCGGCTTTCCATGCTCCTCATTTATTCTTGTCTCGGAGACATGCTTCCCGAGATTCAGCTCGCTCCAGTGCTCCAATGTGGCGATAAGCATGGCTTTGTCCTTGCAGCTGAGCGCTTCGAAGGCATCGAGCCCGGGCATCTCGCTGTTGCTCGCCCAAAACCACTCGAACGATCGGACGGGACCCAACACGATATCAAGGTCGGCGCTGCTCCTCGCTCGCCGCACGGTTAAATGTTAACACTACTGTGTACGATGGTCAAGAACCCGCGTTCGCTCTCCACGATCGCGCAGGTTCCCCGTTTCGGCGCGTTTACGACCGAAGGAGCGCGTCCCCCAGCACGATCGTCCCCGGTACGAGCACTTCGCAGTAGACGCCGAAGGTCGCTGCGCGCTGCTGCGCGAGCGCGCGCAATATCGTCGGATCGACCGCATCGCTCTCGGGATCGTAGGTGATCGCGACGCAGCGCCGGATCGCTTTGGTGACGCGCAGACGCACCCGCGCGCCGAGGCGCAACTCCGCACCGAGCACATCGCTCTCGCGCTCCGCTCCCGGAAGCGCATCGGCGACGAAATTCGGACGAAAGCGCCGCACGTCGAGCGTGCGCCCGCAGATTCGTTGCGCGTCCTCCAGCCACGGCGCGAGCACCAGCGAGATCGGCGAATCGTCGAAGTAATGCGGCGCGGAACTCTCGCGACGCAGAAGCACGCCGCGCTCCGCGGCAGAACCAACGGCGGCCGCCTCATCCTCGAGCCGGTGCAGCCGTTCGTCCTCTTTGCCGCGATAAGCTTTTCCGGTGCGCGCATGCCCGCTTGCGACCACGAGCGCGGCGGCGCGATCGCCGACGATGCCGCCGGACGTTATCTCGACCCGCGCGAGCGATTCGCCGCGCAGGCTCTTCACCGGATAGCGATAGATTGCGCGGAGCAGTGTTACGACTCGCGCGAACGAAAGCGCCCGAGCAAATTCTTCCCTGCTTGCAGCGCGTCGCTCTTCGTGCGCGCGTAGAGTTGCGACGCCTGCTCTTTGCTCATCGGTCGCCCGTGTGCGATGAGGAAACTAATCCCTTCGCCGACGACGATCGTGCCGGCGTATGCGATCGCGCCTTTGATCGGCACGCCGGCGACCGGCATGAAGCCCGAGAGTTCGCGCGCGAGCGTGCGCCAACCTAAACCGCCGCCGATGATCGGCAGCAGCTCCCAGAGCCGTCGGAAATCCGGGTCGCGGCCGTAGGTCGCTTCGATCTGCATCATCAACGCGATCTGCAGGCCGGTGATCGCGACGGTATCGCCCGCCGACGCAACCGCGCCGAGCGCGAGGCCGAGAATCGGCACGTGATCGACGAGCCCGCTCGCCACCGCGATCTTCACTGCATTTTTCGCCGCATCTTGGGTGATCTTCGTGGCCACCACATCGCGCAGCACC
>JAKBCP010000183.1 GCA_021807645.1 bacterium | reverse complement strand
GAGACCCCGTACTGCCCGCTCAACGACGGATTCTCGTCGGTATTGAGTTTGACGAATTTCGCCTTGCCTTCATGGCTGGCGGCGACTTTTTCGACAACCGGGGAGAGCATGCGGCACGGGCCGCACCACGGTGCCCAGAAATCGACGAGGACCGGCTGGTTGTTTCCCAGGACCTCGCTCTGAAAATTTGCTTGGCTGACTTCAGCGATTGCGCTCACGATGGACTCCTTTTTCTACGATGCTTCAACCGCGCGTTCGCGGTGCCTGGTTGCACGCTAGGCCAGCTCGGTCTGCGTCGGTTCGCCGGTGATGCCGGTAATAAGTTCGGCCTGTTTGCCGAGGTTGGTGATCGCGATCACTTCGTCGCCTTCCCCGAGACGCTGCAGACGGACCCCCTTGGTTGCCCGCCCGGCCTTCCGGATATCCTTGACGTTGATGCGAATCACTTGGTTCCCCGAGGTGATCATGAGGAGTTGATCCTCGGGAGCGACCATGATCTGGTCGACGACGCGGCCGATATCCTCGCGCTCCTTGGCGAAAGCCTTCACGCCTTTGCCGCCGCGCGAGGTGTGGCGATAGTCGTCGATCGGGGTGCGTTTTCCGAACGCCTGCGAGGTGACGAGCAAGACCTCTTTACGCTCGTCTTCGATGACGTCCATCGCGATGATTTCGTCGCCGCTCTCCAGCGTCATCGCCTTCACGCCGCGAGCGTTGCGCCCCATCGCGCGGACGTTCTGTTCGTTGAAGTGTACTGCCATGCCGGCCCGCGTGCAGAGAATGATATCGCGCGTTCCCGTCGCGAGATCGACTGCAAGCAATTCGTCTCCCTCGTCGAGGTTGATGGCATTGAGGCCGTTCCGGCGCACGTTGGCAAACTCTTCGAGCTTCGTCTTTTTAATGACGCCGTGCGTCGTCACCATGACGAGCGATTTGTCGCCCTCGAAGGTGTCGATCGGGAAACAGGCGGTCACCTGTTCTCCCGGCGGAAGGGTGAGCAGGTTGACCAACGCGGTTCCGCGCGCTTGGCGCGTGGTATCGGGAATTTCGTAGGCGCGCAAACGATAGACGCGTCCTTTGTTGGTGAAGAAGAGCACGTGATCGTGCGTCTTCGTCGCAAAGAAATTGCGAACGACATCTTCACGCTTGAGATTGGCGATACCGGTGACGCCGCGTCCGCCGCGGTTCTGCGTGCGGAAGGTGTCGACCGATACGCGCTTGATGTAGCCGCCGTCGGTGTAGGTTACCACGACGTCGGTATTGGGGATGAGCTGTTCGACGGAGATCTCGTCCTCGGCGGGAAGCACGAGGGTACGGCGCTCGTCGCCGTGTCGTTTCTTTAGATCGAGCGCATCTTCTTTGACGATCGCGGCGACGCGGCGCGGGCTGCGGAGAATATCTTCCAAGTCGGCGATGGTTTTGATGAGTTCGAGATATTCGTCCTCGATCTTTTTACGTTCGAGGCCGGTAAGGGTGCGCAGGCGCATGTCGACGATCGCTTGCGCTTGGATATCCGAGAGCGAGAAACGGGCGACGAGTTTGCCCTTCGCTTCGTCGGTCGAGTCGCTGCTGCGAATCAGCGCGATGATTTCGTCGATGTTGTCGAGCGCGATGCGATAGCCTTCGAGCAAATGCGCGCGTTCTTGCGCCTTGCGAAGATCGTAGGCGGTCCGCTTGAGGATAACGTCTTTACGATGCGTGATGTAATGGTCGAGCAGTTGGCGCAGGTTGAGCACCTGCGGTTCCAGCGGAGTCGTTCCGTCGGCTTTCGGCGCACCCGCCGGTACCAGCGCGAGCATGTTGAAGCCGAAGCTCGATTGCAGCGGCGTATGCTTGAAGAGCTGGTTGAGCACGACCTTCGGCGTCGCGCTCTTCTGGAGCTCGACGACGACGCGCATGCCCTTGCGGTTGCTCAAATCGTCGAGACGCGCGATCCCTTGAATCTTTTTCTCCGCGTGCGCTTCGGCGATCGCCTCGACGATGCGGCTCTTATAGACCTGGTAGGGAATCTCGGTGATGACGATTTTGTGGCGGCCTTTTTCTTCGATGATCTCGGCTTTGCCGCGCATCGGAATCGAACCGCGCCCCGTCTTATAGGCCTGGCGGATCGCTTCGTGTCCGAGCACCGTGCCGCCGGTCGGGAAATCGGGGCCTTTGACGATATCGCAGAGGTCGTCGTCGGTGACGTTTTCGTTATCGAGAATGGCGACGACCGCGTCGGCGATCTCGCCGAGATTATGCGGCGGAACGTTCGTCGCCATACCGACGGCGATACCGCTGCAACCGTTGACCAACAACTGCGGCAAGCGCCCCGGCAGAACCGCCGGTTCGGTGCTCTGATTATCGAAGTTCGGCGTAAACGGAACCGTCTCTTTATCGATATCCGCGAGGAGATCGAGCGAGAGGCGCGCGAGCCGGGCTTCGGTATAACGGTATGCGGCGGGAGAGTCGGGGTCGATCGAACCGAAGTTCCCGTGCCCGTCGACGAGCGGATAACGCAACGTGAAATCTTGCGCGAGACGAACGAGCGCGTCGTACACCGATTGGTCGCCGTGCGGATGGTAGCTTTTTAAGACTTCGCCGATGATACCGGCGCATTTGCGGTGCTGCTTGGTCGGGTCGAAGCCCATTTCGCGCATCGCGTAGAGGATGCGGCGCTGAACGGGTTTGAGACCGTCGCGAACATCGGGCAGCGCCCGCGACGCGATGACCGACATCGCGTAGGAGAGATAGCTCTCCTTCATCTCGTCTTCGACGTTGATCGTTTGGATGCGTTCGTTACTCAAGGCTTACGGTTGACTCCGGCGTGCAGATGATCGTGTCCTGAGCGGCAAGTCTCACCACATGCCCGCCTGGTCTTTTCCGCCGGGCGCAGCGTTGCTCATCGGTCACAATGCTATGGCATTGCTCCCTCTTCGCGCCTCGCCCCGCCGAAAAATCCCTCGTCGGATCATGTTGCGCGACTTGACGCTCAGGACACTAGGGTGACGTCGAAGACGCCACCGACAGAATCCCGTTACCTTCGCGGTTTACGTGCCTTCTTCCCAGGTTGGGAGGTCGTCGAACTGGACGACCGGGGCAGGTTCGTCCTCGTCGAAATTGACGCGCGAGCCGCCGTCGTCGGGCGGTGGCGGCGCGGCAGCGGCCTGCGTGACGAAGCTCTCGGCGTGCTCGGACGGCTCGGGCGACTGCGGCAGCGAGCGAGCCTCGATCTCGGCGAGATCGGCATGCAGGGCATCGCCGGCACGAGCAAAGTCCGCTTCGAGCGTCGTCAGCGCGCTCTCGAAACGCTGATGGAGCGCGCCTGCGAGATCCTCGCTCAGGACGCCCAGCCTTCGGCGGCGAAGGAAACCGAAATCGTGAAGTTCACTGCGAGCGCCTTCGACGCCACCTTCCGCGAGACTTGCCGCGACATCGCCG
>JAKBCP010000182.1 GCA_021807645.1 bacterium | reverse complement strand
GGGCGGCGCATCGCGGAGATCTTCGAAGACCCGATCGCCGTCGAGGAGCACGAGTTATACGTCTCGGTCTCGGTCGGGATCGCCTTTGCAAACGCAGCCTCCGACTACGAAGAGGTCCTCCGCCATGCCGATCTTGCCATGTATCGGGCGAAGCAGGCGGGGCGCGGCCGCGCCGTTCTCTATACCCCCGACCTCGCCGACGAGAAACGAACGCTCTCGTTGGCGACGGAGCTGCACGCCGCCGTGCGCAACCGTGAATTCGTCCTCTTCTATCAACCGATATTCGAATTCATCGGCGAAAATTTACGCTGCACCGGCGTCGAGGCCTTGCTGCGCTGGAACCATCCCCGGTTAGGGTTTTTAGAACCCGCAGCGTTCCTGGATTTTCTTGAAAATATGACGCTCGCCGAGCGGGTCGGCCTGTGGGTGCTCGGGGAAGCGGCGCGGCAGGCGCGCGAATGGCTCGACGCCGATATCGACCTCCAGGTTTGGATCAATCTCTTTCCGCGACAAGCGCTCGATCCGCAACTCCCCGAACACATCAAGACGCTGCTCGACGAGCACGGCCTCTCGCCGTCGCGCTTCGTACTCGAGATCGTCGAACGGGTCATCTCCGAGGATACGAACGATATCGAGCGTGCGGTACGGGCGCTACGCAATCTCGGAACGATGACGGCGATCGACGATTTCGGCACCGGACATTCTTCGCTCGCTCGTCTGCGCGAAGTTCCGGTTGACGTTATGAAGATCGACCAGCAGTTCGTTGCGCGCTGCGAGATCGACGACAAAGCCAGCGGCGTCGTACAAGCGGTTCTGAAGATCGCGCAGGAGCTTCGCCTACGACCGCTCGCTGAAGGAATCGAAAACGAAGCACAATTAGAGCGGTTACGCTTCTACGGATGTCGCTACGTCCAGGGATATTTTCTCGCACGGCCAATGCGAGCTGACGATTTCTACCGCTGGTTGACGGCGGCTCGTATCTAGAGACTCGGGGCTTCCTCCGAGGGATCCTGCATAGCGAACGTTCCGTAACCTGCTTTGCAGGTAGGAGTCGCGCCGGGGCACGCAAACATCTTCGGCTATGGGCAATGCGACGGTCAACGATTTTACGATCCGGGTCGCTACGGTAAACGGCTCCGGGAGTCAGTCCTCCAACTTGGTGCTGACGAATGCGATCTTTCGCCTCGGCGTTCCGGTAGCTCCGAAGAACGTCTTTCCTTCGAACATCGAGGGACTTCCAACCTGGTACGACATTCGCGCGACCTCGCGCGGATATCGGTGTCGCGCCCGAACGATCGACGTACTGGTCGCACTCAACGCGGCGACCTGGGTGCAAGATGTGGCGAGCGTCCGTTCCGGCGGCGCGATCGTCCACGAAAGCACCTACCCGGTCTCCGGGATCACGCAGCGCGACGACATTGCATACTATCCCGTTCCCTTTACCGAATTGGCGAAAGCGCACGTGAAAGACGGCGCGATGCGCAAGTATCTCACGAATATGATCTACGTCGGCGTCCTCGCCGAACTGTTGCGCATTCCGGAATCGACGATCGAGGCGGCAATCGGCGCGCAATTCAAGAGTAAGCCGAAGGCGGCTGCGGCGAACCTCGAAGCGGTTCGCATCGGCTCCGCCTACGCGCGCGAACATTTGTCGGCGGTAGAAGGCATCGCGCTCGAACCGATGACCGGTGCGACCGACGAGCTGTTTTTCATCGACGGAAATCGTGCCGCTGCGTTGGGCTGCGTGATGGGCGGCTGCACCGTCAGCGCCTGGTATCCCATCACGCCGGCATCCTCGCTCTGCGAATCCTTCATCGCGCTCTGCGAAAAATATCGGGTCGATCCCGCGACCGGCGAGCAGAAGTACGCCATCGTTCAAGCCGAGGACGAACTCGCGGCGATCGGCATGGTGATCGGTGCCGGTTGGGCCGGCGCGCGCGCGATGACCGCGACGTCGGGGCCGGGCATCTCACTCATGGCCGAATACGTCGGCTATGCTTCGTTTGCAGAGATTCCAGCGGTGATCTTCGACGTGCAACGCGTGGGGCCGTCAACCGGGTTGCCGACTCGCACGATGCAGGGCGATCTGAGTTTCGTTTACACGCTGGGTCACGGTGACACGAAGCATCCCGTGCTGCTGCCGGGCACGGTTGAAGAGCTCTACGAAGACGGTATGGCCGCGCTCGATCTCGCCGAGCGTCTGCAGTGCCCGGTCTTCGTACTGTCGGATCTCGATCTCGGAATGAACTCGTGGCTGTCGAAACCGTTTTCGTTTCCGGAGAAGCCGTTCGATCGCGGTAAATTGCTCCGCGCAGAAGACTTAACCGCACGACCCGATTGGGGCCGCTATCGCGATGTCGACGGCGACGGCATTCCCTATCGAACGATTCCGGGGACCGATCACCCGGCCGCCGGATACTTTACGCGGGGCACCGGGCACGACGAAGAGGCGAAATACTCCGAGAATCCCGAGGTGTGGCTACGCAATCTCAACCGCCTCGCGCGCAAGCACGACACGGCGCGCACCTTAGTTCCGCAACCTCAGTGCGAGGATGCCGGGAATGCCGTCGGCATCCTCGCCTACGGATCCACCCACCATGCCGTCGTCGAGGCGCGAGATCTTCTGCACGAAGTAGGATTCGAAACCGATTATCTGCGCGTACGCGCGTTACCGCTCGCGGAGGAGATCGGCGCCTTTATCGATCGCCACGAGTGCGTCTACGTCGTCGAACAGAATCGCGACGGCCAATTGCTCGGCATCCTTCGCAACGAGTTACGCCCGGACCAAATAGCCCGTCTTCGTTCGATCCGGCACTACAGCGGCGTGCCGATCGATGCATCGGCGATCGTCGAGCCGCTGATGGAATCCCGAAAGGAACTCGCCCATGTAGGAGGTGCGCGCTCATGACCGCTTCGGCACAAACGCTCAATATTATCGGCCTCGCACGCGACGTCTACAAGGGGTCGCCGACGACGCTCTGCGCCGGGTGCGGGCATAACTCGATAACGAACCACCTCATCAAGGCACTCTACGAATACGGCGTACCGCCGCATCGTTTAGCGAAGATGAGCGGCATCGGCTGCAGTTCCAAAACGCCGGCGTATTTCGTCGACCAAGCGCATGGGTTTAACGGTCTTCACGGACGCATGCCGTCGGCGGCAACCGGCGCCAAGCTGGCAAATCGCGACCTTATGGTGTTGGGAATCAGCGGCGACGGCGATACGGCATCGATCGGGCTCGGCCAGTACTGCCACATGATTCGTCGCAACGTCGATATAACGTATATCGTTGAAAACAACGGCGTCTACGGGCTCACGAAGGGACAATTCTCGGCGACCGCCGACGTCGGTTCGACGCTCAAGCACGGAGGAACCAATGCCTACACGACGATCGACGTCTGCGGTTTGGCGATCGAA
>JAKBCP010000181.1 GCA_021807645.1 bacterium | reverse complement strand
CGTTCGCGCCGTTCGGCCTCACCGGGCTCGGCTTCCTCGAAAACGGCATGCGGCACTTCACCAATTCGCTGCACCCCGTCGTGCAGCCCGAAGATCTCAAGCGCATGCGCGTGCGCATTCAAGATTCGGTCGTCTATCTCGCGCTCATGCACGCGTTCGGGGCGATTCCCAAGGTGATTCCGTTCGGTCGCGTTCACGATGCGCTCGTCGCCAAAGAGATCGACGCGCAAGAGAATCCGCTGGCGAATATCGTCGGTGCGAAGCTCTACGAAGGGCAACGCTATCTCACGCTTACCGCGCACGCGTATAACACTCAGATCGTGCTCGGCAACTCCGAACGGCTGCGTCAACTCGCGCCCGAGGATCGCAAGGCGCTCGCGCAAGCCTTCGACGAAGCGCGCAGCATGCACCGCAGCATAGCCGCCGAGCAAGAAGCCGACGCGCTCGCGGAATTGCAGCGCCACCTGGAGGTCCACCGCTTCTCCGATATCGAGCGCGAGCAATTCATCGAGACGGCGACCTTCGTGTGGGAGCGCATGGAGCCGCTTTTTCCCCCCGATATCTACCAAGCGCTGCTCTCGCGCGAACTCCATGCCTGGAGCAACGCACGCGCGACGATCGACGCGCGCGGCACGCGCGCGTTCTCGGTCGATGAAGTCATTCACGCGATCGACACCTCGGTCGCCGTGGTGCGTAACTCCGCCGGGCGGATCGGCAAGAACGCGCAGACCGAGATCGTCAGCTCGCTGCGCAGCCTCGCGGGACAGTCGCACGGCATGTCCGAGACCAGCAACGGCCTCGCCGATCGCTTCTCCTCGCTCGGCGAACGCTGCGCGCAGGCGCAAGCGCAACTCGGCGACGCCGATCGCATCGTCGAGCGTCTCTTCGCCACCATCGATGCGTTGGCCACGATGGCGATGCAGAGCCGCGACGCGCTCGGGAAATTCGCCAAGTCGATGAACCAAATCGTCGATATCGTCGGGCTGGTGCGCGCGGTCTCCGATAAAACCAATCTGCTCGCGCTCAACGCCGCGATCGAAGCGGCGCGTGCCGGCGAACACGGGCGCGGTTTCTCCGTCGTCGCGACCGAGGTGCGCAAGCTCGCCGACAAGACGAAATCCTCGACGCAAGAGATTCGCGCGGTGCTCGCCGATCTCGATAAACGCAGTAAAGCGACCGCCGGCGCGATCGCCGCCGACGTCAGCAAAGCCGAGGCCAGCGGCCGGCACGCGCGCGCGGCGCAAGCGGCGTTCGAAAAAATCGGCGGTTTCGTCGCCGCCGCGAACACCACGCTCGGGGATGCCGAGCGTGAATCGCGCGCGGCGGCACAACGCGCGTATGCGATGTACGGCGACTACATGCAGATGGCCGAGCTCATTCAGGAGTACGCGAACGAGTGCTCCGAGGCGATCGAGACCGCCGATCGTCTCGAACGCGAGCGCAACCGGCTCTTCGCATCGGCGGGCTAAACGATGTCGTTGCGCTTCGGGCAGAGCGGCGACGCGCTCGTCGGCATCGACGAAAACGGGACGGTCGTTCTCTGGAATAGCGCCGCGGTCGCGCTGCTCGGCCGCTCCGAGGCCGATGCGCTCGGGCGCCCCTGCCACGAAGTGCTCGCCGGGCGGACGCCCTCGGGTTCGCATCTCTGCATGCCGGGCTGCGCGATTCAGAAAAGCTGCGCGCAGTTCCGCGCGCCGCGCCGCTTCGAGATCGTCATCGCGCACCCCGACGGTACCGATCTCTGGCTCGATGCGGTCACCTGCGTCGTCGCCGACGAACGCGGGCGGCCGGTCGCCCTGCACCTGCTCTGCGAGAGCGTCGCCGCGCGCCACCTCAAACGCATCGCCGAGGGCATGAAACGCGATCGGCAGCCGAGCCCGCCGCAGCCGACGCTTCCCGTCGTCGCGCTCACCGGGCGCGAGCGCGACGTGCTGCGCCTGCTAGCGCAGGGGCTGCGCACCGCCGGGATCGCCGCGGAGCTGCAACTCGCACCGGCGACCGTCCGCAACCACATCGGCAACCTGCTGCAGAAGCTCGGCGCCCACTCGCGCGCCGAAGCGGTCGTCCTCGCGCTCCAACGCGGACTAGTGCATTTGACCTAGTACATTCGGTAATTTCACCTCTGGTCGCTCGTCCGGCGATCCCGTACATTCGAATCGAATGAGCGTTCGATAGAACGCCTCGATCCGCAAGAGAGGGGAACGCGAACGGTGCAAGCCTACGATCAACGCTTCCAAGAGGTCCTCGATTGCGCCGAATCGCTCTTCGCTCGCCAGGGCTTCCACGCCACGAGCATGCGCGATATCGCGCGCGCCGCATGTATGAGCGTCGCGGGGCTCTATTACTATCTGCCGAGCAAACAGGCCGCGCTCTCGTTCGTCTGCGAACGCATCTTCGATCGTCTTGAGAGCGGCAGCGCCGCTGGCGCCGCCGTCGGCGCGCCGCGCGACCGGCTCGCCGCCTTCGTGCGCGGGCATCTCGGCTATCTCTTAACCAACAATCTCTCCTATCGCGTGCTGCTGCACGACATGCAGGCGCTCGATGGTGAATCGAGCCAGGGCGCGCGCGCGCGGCGGCGGCGGTACTTTCACTCGCTCGTCGATCTGCTCGCCGAACTCGAACCGCGCGAACGGCATCGCTCGCGCATGGCCGCAGGCGCGCTCTTCGGCATGCTCAACTGGGCGCCGACGTGGTACCGGCAGGATCGCGACGGCGACGTTGAAGCGCTCGCCGCGCGGCTCACCGAGCTCTTTCTTAGCGGCTTCTACAGCGACGCGCTCCTCGCGCGGGCAACGGCATGAGCGAGCGCATCGCACTGGTGCGCGACGGGCGACGCGCGCGCATCACGCTGAACGCAGGGCCGCTCAACGTGCTCGGCATCGCCGATATTCGCGCGCTGACCGATGCGATGCGCGAGAGCGAGAACTGTACGGTCGTCAGCATCGAAGCCGCGGGCGAACGTGCGTTCTGCGCGGGCGTTGAAGTCGCCGACCATACCCCGGAGAAGGCGCCGGCGATGTTGGCGGCATTCGAAGAGATGGCGCGCACCTTTCTCAGCGCCGCTCCGGCGATCGTCTGCGCCGTCGGCGCACCGGCGATGGGCGGTGGTTTCGAACTCGTGCTGCTCGCCGATCTCGCGCTCTGCTCGACGCGCGCGTTCTTCTCGCTTCCCGAGGTGCAACTCGCGGCGATCCCGCCGATCGCCTGCGCGCTGTTGCCGCGCGCGATCGGCACGCAGCGCGCCTCCGACGCGATCCTCACCGGGCGCAAGATCGACGCGCAGAGCGCGCTTGCGTGGGGTTTGGTCGGCAGCGTGCACGCACCCGAGGATCTCTCCGCTGCAACCGAGGCGCTCTGCGAACGGCTGCTCGGCTATTCGGCGCTCGCCGTACGCGCCTGTAAACGCGCGATACGCGTCGACGATCTGG
>JAKBCP010000180.1 GCA_021807645.1 bacterium | reverse complement strand
TGAAGGAGCACGAACGCGCCCAACCCCCGACGCCGACTGCAAGCGCCGAACAACCCAAGGAGTCTACCGATCATGCCAAAGATTCGAACCCACCGCGGAACGGCGAAACGAGTAAAGATAACCGGGACCGGGAAAGTGATGCACCGACACCAGTTTAGCGGTTGCGGACACATCCTTTCGAAAAAAACGCGTAAACGCAAACGTAACTTCCGCAAGGATCAACCGACGTTTAAGGGCGATCTCAAACGCCTAGCGCCGACGATCCCCTATTTGGTGTAAGGAGGCTCTTCACACATGGCACGCATAAAACGCGGCGTTCACGGCCTCAAACATCGCCGCAAGGTCATGAAGCTCGTCAAGGGCTTCCGCGCCGCGCGTCGTCGCAACTATCGCGTTGCGAACGAAGCGCTGCTCCACTCCCTTGCCTACGCCTTCCGCGACCGTCGCGTCCGCAAACGCGATTTCCGTTCGCTGTGGATCAGCCGCATCAACGCGGCCGCCCGCCGCGAGGGCATGAGCTATTCGATGCTGATGAACGGCTTGAAAAAGTCGGGCGTCGCGCTCAATCGGAAAGCACTCGCCGATCTCGCCGTCAACGATAGCGCCGCGTTCGGCTCGTTGCTCGCGGTCGCGAAAAAAGCGGTCAGCGCCTAGCCCGCGACCGGCACCTGCAAAAACCCCACCCGCAAGCGCTGCAGGTGGGGTTTTTTCTATCCCTAAAGTCCCCCGTGAAACGCTGCTTTCATAAGGAGGCATTCATGGATCGCGAAACTCTTCGTTGCGACCGCCAATCCTTTCTCGAACGCGCCGGGCTCGGTATCGCCGCCGGTGCGTTCGCATTGCCGAGCATCGCGGGAATCGCCGAGGCCGCGGGCGTCGGGCCACCTCCAATGGCCGCCGACGCAAAAGCCGGGCTCGCACGACTGATGGCGGGGAACGCGCGCTTCGTCGCCGGGCACCCCATCTGCCCGCCGCTTACCCAACGACGCGCAGCACTCGCCCACGGGCAAAGCCCCTACGCAATCGTGCTCTCGTGCTCGGATTCCCGCGTTCCGGTCGAGACGGTCTTCGACGAAGAGCCCGGCAACATTTTCGGCGTGCGCATCGCGGGAAATTTTCTCGACGACAACGGCATCGGCTCGATCGAATACTCCGTCGCCGTTCTCAAATCAACGCTCGTGGTCGTGATGGGCCATTCGGAGTGCGGCGCAGTCAAGGCGGCGGTCGAGAACGTCAAGAGCGGCGCGATGCCGCCGGGGCATATCGCCGGTCTCGTGCGTGCGATCGAACCCGCCGCCAGAGCGAGCAAAGGGCACGCCGGAGACTGGCTGCACGATGCAATCGTACAGAACGTGCGCGATAACGTCGCCGCGCTACCGCACCGCTCGGCGATCGTTGCCGAGGCGGTGCACGGCGGCAAACTTCGCGTCGTCGGCGCACTCTACGATCTCGCAAGCGGGAGGGTGGCGCTGCTGTAGCTCTCCGCGCCCTTCAACCAGAGTAACGCGAGCAGCGTCTTTGCATCGGCGATCTCGCCGCGCGCGACCATCGCCATCCCTTCCTCGATCGTCACTGCGCGCACGTCGATGCGTTCGTCGTCGTCGAGCGCCTGCGCGCCCGGCGTGAGATCGCGCGCGCGAACGAGGTGCAGAACCTCGTCGCAGAAGCCCGGCGTCATCGCAACCGATGCAAGCAACTCAACGCGTGCGGCGCGATAGCCGGTCTCCTCGGCGAGCTCGCGCGCGGCGCCTTCGAGCGGAGTCTCACCCGGCTCGCATTTCCCGGCCGGAATCTCCCACATCGTCGCGCGCAACGGATGGCGATATTGTCGCACCAGCAGCAGCTCGCGCTTGCCGCGCATCGCTGCAATCGCCACCGATCCCGGATGCTCGACGACATCGCACGCAAAACGGTGTCCATCGGCATACCGCAGCAGATCGGTGCGCACGCGAAAGACCGGGCCGCGGTAGCGCTCCGTGCTCGATTCAACGACCGGCGCCGCGCCGGCGCCTTCTTCAGCAGTATTTCCCATCGTATCGGCGAGCATTAACGGAATCGGCGGCGCGGGCCTCGTACACTGCGCGATACCGTGAAACAGAACGTTCCGAATAACTCCTCGATCGGCGCCGAGATCGCTTGGCTCCTCGGCTTCCTGGTCGTCTTTGCCGTTGCCCTGCTGTTGCTGAACATCTACCTCGTTCCCCATCACTTCAACGATAAAGTCGCCGACACGGCCGCCGGCGTGATCGCCGCCGTCGCGTATGTCGCGGCCCGACGCTGGGCGATGCTGCGGGCGAAACGCTAGGCGTGGAGCTCCTCGGTCGCCACAGCGCCGAGCTACGCTCGCTCGTTGCGCTCGCACGTCCCGAGGGGCGTGCCGAACGCGGGCTCTATATCGTCGAAGGCCCGACGCTGCTCGAGGAGGCGCGGCTTAGCGGAGTCGCCGTCGCCGCGATCTATGCGACCCCGAAGGCACTCGAGCGCGAACCGCAACTCGCCGCCGCCCGCACCGAGGGCGTCCCGCTCAAACTGCTCGACGAGCGCTCGGCGCAGCGCCTCTCCGATCTCGAACGCCCCCCGGGGATCTTCTCGCTGGTGCCGATGCTGCAGTACGACCCAGCCTCGATCCTTGCGCGCAACGGGCTCGCGCTGCTCCTCGCCGACCTCAACGACCCCGGGAACGCCGGCACCCTGCTCCGGGCCGCTGAGGCCTTCGGGGCGACCGGAGCGTTGCTCGGCGATCTTGGGGTCGACCCCTACCACCCCAAGCTAGTACGCGCGGCGATGGGAGCGCATTTCCGCCTCCCGATCGCCCATCTCTCGCCTCCGGAACTCGCAGCTCGCCTCGCGGAGCACCCGACCCACACGATCGGCTTGAGCGCCGAGGGGGCACCGATTGCGAGCCTGCCGCACCGCGGAGCGCGCCTGCTCGTCGTCGGCAACGAGCGGCACGGACTCGGGCGCTGGGCCTCCCTTTGCCGCGACCTCGCCGCGATCCCGATGCCGGGCCGGGCCGAGAGCCTCAATGCCGGGGTCGCCGGGGCGATCGCCCTTTACGAGCTCGGGGCAGCAGGAGAAGGGCGGGGGCTCGCGGGGAGCTTGTCAAGAGAGTAGCTTCGGAGCAAAAAGTCAAGACTTCCGCAGAGAAAAGTCGCATGGTATGCTCTGAGAGCCCCATTTAACGGGTCTTTTGTCGGAATGCTTCGTGTAAAGGAGACTCACCGCCTCATGGCTACCTCCGAATTGTTCTGGAAGCTCTTTGCCAACACCGGATCGATTGGCGCCTACCTCGCATACCGAAAGACACACCCGACTCCGAGTCACGGCTGACGACAGAAAAGCATTAGAAAAGAACGTTTGGCGCCCGGTATGATGAAACGACCGGGTGCCTTTTTTTTGCCCGACGATACCGAGAACGATAGGGAGCGATG
>JAKBCP010000179.1 GCA_021807645.1 bacterium | reverse complement strand
GCCATCAACAAGACGAGCGTGCGATGCGGATCGGCGAGCTTCGCCCAATCCAGCGTGTTCTCGGCTTTGAGCGGGTCCTCGTGCCCGGTGGCGACGGTAAACGCGACGTTGCAATCGCGATGGGTGACCGGAATCCCCGCGTAGGCCGGCGCTGCAATCGCCGAGCTGATGCCGGGAACGATCTCGAACGGAATTCCCGCTGCGTGCAGGCGCTGCGCTTCCTCACCGCCGCGCCCGAAGACCAGCGGGTCGCCCCCTTTGAGCCGCACGACGCGCTTGCCTTCGCGCGCGCGCGCGATCATCAGCGCTTCGATCTCCTCCTGCGGCATCGCATGATTGCCGCCGCGCTTTCCGACGAAGGTTCGCTCGCAAGTCGGCGATGCAAGCGCAACCACCGCATCGGATGCAAGCGCGTCGTACAGCAAAACTTCCGCCTCGCGTAACGCGCGTGCGCCGTGCAGCGTGAGCAATCCGGGGTCGCCGGGTCCGGCGCCGATCAGACTAACGAAGCCGGCCATTTTGTGCGCCGTCGAGCGAAAACAATTCGTCGAGCAAGCGCGTGAACGCCAGCGCTTCGCTGCGGTCGCTCCCGGCTTTTTCGCGAATCGTCGTGACTGCCGGGTGCAACAGTTTTGAAAGCATCGTCAACGAAGAACCGACGATCAACATCCGTTCGCGCGGCGTAAGATCGGGAAGCCGCGCGAAAAGGCGCTCGATCTCCGCGGTGCGGATCGCTTCCGCGCGCTCCGTCAGCGCGGCGATCGTGGGTACCGTGGTGCGGGCCTGATACCAGGTGCGGAAGCGCTCGAGATATTCGACGATAATCTCTTCGACCTGCGGGATCGCTTGTCGACGTCGCTCCAACCGATCGTCAACGACCGATTTGAGCGTATCGATATCGAGCAGGGTGACGCCCTCGATCTCGGCGATATCCGGGTCGCTGTCGCGCGGAACCGCGATGTCGAGGATGAGCAGCGGGCGTTCCGGACGCCGCGCCATCGCCTCGGCGACGTCATTGGTCGTGAGGACGAAGGTGCTCGCCTCGGTGGAACTGATAACGACGTCGGCGGCTTCGAGAATCGAGACGAGTTCGGTTAAATCGTGCGCGATCCCCGATCCGATCTCGCCGATTAACTCTTGCGCGCGCGTGTGCGTGCGGTTGGCGACCAACAGCGTTCCCACGCCGCGGCTGCGCAGTCGACGCGCGGCGCTACGCCCCATCGCTCCCGCGCCGATGACGGCGGCGCAACGATCTTCAAGCGAACCGAGCCGCTCTTCGATAGAATCGACGGCGGCGGTTGCAACGCTTGCCGACTCTTCGCCGATCGTCGTCTGGGTGCGCGCGGCCTTCCCGGCGTTGAGCGCTTCGCGAAAGAGTTTGTGCATGCTGCTACCGCAAGCTCCGGCACGTTGCGCGTGGAGGTACGCGCTTTTGACTTGTCCGAGAATCTCCGCTTCGCCGATCAACATCGAGTCGAGCCCGGTGGTAACGCGGAGGAGATGTTCTACCGCCTCGCGCCCGAGATGCGTGTAGAGATACGATTCCAGATCGAAGGCGATCGTCCCATGCCGGAACTGGGTGAGGAACGTTTTGATCTGTTCGGCGCCGCTCTCGAAATCGTCGACCTCGGCGTAGATCTCCAGGCGGCCGCAGGTCTGCAACATGACCGCTTCCTTCACCGCTTCGTAGGCGTGCAGCATCTGCAACGCTTCGGTCATGCGCGAAGTAGGGAAGGCGTGGCTCTCGCGGACGCTTACCGGCGCGGTATGGTGCGAGAGCCCGATACAGAGAATCGGCATCGGTGCGCTACTCGTTCGCCATCGAAGCGAGCGCTTCGTCGGCGGCGTGCAAGGTCTGTTCGATTTCGTGGGTCGTGTGTGCCGACGAGAGGAAGCCCGCCTCGAATTGCGAGGGCGCGAGGTAGACGCCCCGCTCGGCCATAGCGTGGAAGAAGGCCGCGTACGCTTGCGTGTCGGCGCGCATCGCACCCTCGAGATTAAAGACCGGTTCGTCGTTAAAATAAAAACCGAACATCGAACCGGCATATCCGCCGGTAAACGGGCGGTCGTACTTGGCAAATATTTCGCGCATACCTTCGACGAACAAACGCGCGAGGATCTCCAAACGTTCGTAGAGCGTCGCATCCTCTCGGAGCGTGCGAAGCGTCGCCAGGCCCGCTGCCATCGCCAGCGGATTACCGGAGAGCGTCCCGGCATGGAAGATTTTGCCGTCGGGGGTCAGCTGCGACATGATCTCGGCGCGTCCGCCGAACGCACCGACCGGCAAGCCGCCGCCGATTACTTTCCCCAACGTCGTTAGATCGGGCCGGATGCCGAGCCGTTCTTGGGCGCCGCCGCGGGCAACGCGGAAGCCGGTCATCACTTCGTCGAAAATAAGCAACGCATCGTGCGCGTCGCAGATCGCGCGCAGCCCCGGTAAAAAATCGGCGAGCGGCGCGATAAACCCCATGTTGCCGACGAAGGGCTCGACGATGATCGCCGCGATCTCGCGGCCACGCTCGGCGAAGACGGCGCGAACGGCAGCTATGTCGTTGTAAGGAACGACGATGGTGTCGGCTGCGGTTCCGCTGGTGACGCCGGGCGAATTCGGAACGCCCAACGTCAGTGCGCTCGAGCCGGCTGCGATGAGGAACATGTCGGCCGCGCCGTGGTAGCATCCCGCAAACTTTACGATTTTGGCGCGGCCGGTCACGCCGCGCGCGAGCCGCACGGCGCTCATCGTCGCCTCGGTACCGCTGGAGGTAAAGCGAATGCGTTCGATCGAGGGAACCATCGACGCGATCGTCTCGGCGAGATCGCTCTCCGCTTCGGTCGGCGTACCAAACGAGCTTCCGCGCGCTGCGGCCTGCGAGATCGCTTTAACGACCGTCGGGTGGGCGTGCCCTAATATCAACGGGCCCCACGACAGCACGTAGTCGATATATTGGTTGCCGTCGAGATCGAAAATATGCGGGCCCGCGCCACGCTGCATGAAAATCGGGTTGCCGCCGACGGATTTAAAAGCGCGAACCGACGAGTTGACGCCTCCGGCGATGCTGTTTCTCGCTCGTGCGAATGCCGAAATCGAACGTTCGTAACTCATCGTGAATAATATCGTTCCTGCAATTGCGACCAGTCTGCCTCGGTGTTGACGTTGAGAAAGAACGCCTTCGGAAACTCGACATAGGCGACGCGCATTCTCTCGAGCAACGCTCGTGGGCCTTCATTCGCGCTCGACGCCGCCGCGGCCCGCAGTGCGGCGCTCCGTTCGTAGAGCGCGCAGAGCGGCTCGATGCCCTCGTCGTGCCGCGGGACAACCGCTTCGATGCCGGGATCGCGGCGGGCGAGCAGTTCGCGCGGGAGTTCCGGGGGGAGCGCGGGAAGATCGGCGGCCAAGACCAGCACCCAGGCGTGGTCGATCCTTTCGAAGGCGTCGACGAGCGCA
>JAKBCP010000178.1 GCA_021807645.1 bacterium | reverse complement strand
GAAACGTGGAGCCCGAGATGCCGCCGGCGAGCGATTGCGAGATCGTGCTGGAAAGAAACCACGAGTTGACGTTGCGAGCGTCGTGACCCGCGAGATGGATGTCGATGCCGTGGGCCTGTCCGACCGTGTTGTTATAGACCGCGAAGAGCGGCGTATTGAGTAGTTGGGTGGTGTCGAGCACGTTGGCGACATTGCGGAACCAAAAATCGATCGATCCGGTAAGGCGGGCGTTGAAGATGTGGCGGAAGCCCGCTTCGTAATAGCTGTCGAATTCGGGTTTGAGGTTATAGGTCGGCGCCGTCGTGCAACCTTGTAAAACCACGCACGCAGCCCGCGTATCTTCGAGTTGCGGCGCGGCATAAAAACGTCCGTAATAGGCGTGCAAGATATTCTTGGAATCGACGGCATAGTTGACGCCGACGCGCGGACTGATCTGCATTCCCGAAACGTACCCGTGCGAGGTATCCCAGCGAACGCCGTAATCGAACGAGAGCGGTTTACTGGGCTGCCAACTGTCTTCGATGTAGAGGCCGGTCTGCGAGCCCGCCTGCCCTTGCGTGGTGGTCGCATTCGGTAAGCCGAGTTGCGCGAAGGTCTGGCTGCCTTGAAAGCTCGCGCGTTCGATGTCGAGGCCGTATTTAATCGCGTGATGCCGCGAGGTGACCAAGTTGGCAACGCGCAGCCCCACGTATGAAACGAAGCGATCCTGATCGAGCCCGACGTTGCTGATGGTGCCGGGGCCGTTAGGATTCGGCTGGGTACCGAGCACATCGTTTGCGAGGTCGCCGGCATAAACGACGCGCGAGGAGCGGAACCACGGCACGATCTGTAGGTAGCCGTTTCCTTTTTTGGTGTAACGCGAGAAAGCGGCATTGACGAAACGGTCGTACTCGCGCTGTACGTCGTCGGTTCCCGGAACGCTCACGATGGGATCGTTAGGGTTGTTGGGATTGATGTTGATGGGAATCTGAAACTGCGCGAGTTGATTGGAGAAGGTAAATGCGAGCGACGTGCGGTCATCGGGGTGTTCGACCATGCGGAAGAACTGATCGGCGAGGGAGCTTTGGTCGTGAATCGGCGTGTAGGTCGGCGTGTCGATGCCGCGATCGGTGCGCTGGTTATTCGAGCTGAAGAAGACGTCGGTCTTGCCGAAACGAGCGGTCTCATCGAGCGAGGCCATGCCCATGCCCTGGTTGCCGATTCCACCGCTGAGGCGCGTGTGGAGCCCCGGAGGAAGATCGAGTAGGCGTTTGGTGACGATGTTGACAACCGCGCCGATCCGGCTACCACCGTATTCGGCCGGCATCGCTCCGGTAAGGACTTCGACGGAGGAGACGTTCTTCGGATCGATGAGCTCCGAGAAGTTCGACGAGGTGCCTTGCGGGAGCGGAACGCCGTCGATTTCATAGGTGAGCCCGTGAAATCCATGCGCGACCGGTTCGTTATACGAAAATGCGACGATCCCGGGCACCGTTTGTACGATGCTGTTCAAGCTGTTATTGGTCGGCAACGTTTTTATCTGGGCGCGATCGATCGTCGTCGATGCAACCGGGGTGCCGGCCGCACTCTGGTTCGCGATCACCTTGGTAACGATAATCGTCGCGAGTTTATGGAGCGCGATGCGCAGGCGGAGCACCTCGCCGCTATGGAGATCGATCTCGCGCGTCTGCATGCCGAGCCCGACGCGCATCGTCATCAGGCGATAATGCCCGAACGGAACGCGAAAGAATGCAAAGGTGCCGTTGGCGGCGGTGATGGCCATAAAGTGCCGCGCTTCGCCCATCATCATGACATGGGCGCCGGCGAGCGGCTTGCCGTGCGCCGTCACGGTGCCGCGGACTTCGCCGGTGGTGGAGGCCAACGCGATGGTCGGCATGGCGAAAAGAGGTAAAGCGAGCGCGATGCACGCGCAAAAACGTCGGAATGACGACATGAAGAACTCCCGTCGAAAAGTGAAGATACGAAATGGGCAAGGTCGTCGCGCGGAGGCGCGACGTTATGCCGTGACGGGAGGCGGCCGGGAGAAGAGGTGTCGGCGGAGCGCGACCGAGCGTGCGTGGAGGCGCGCGGTGCTTTGCCGACGGGCGTGCGGGGTACAGGAGAGCCGCGTGGGGCGCAGTGCCGAGAAGAGCAAACGCGCAGCGCGTAATGCGCGAACCGCGAGGGCAGCGCCGCCGAGCAGTAAAACGCTGACGGCGATCAGCGCCGCAACAATCGCTAAAATCGGCATCGCATGAGCGCGTTCGCAGGATTCGATCGCCGCGAACCAACCGCCGGCGGCGAGAATGGTCGCGCGAAGCGAGGGAAGGGTCGAACCGAGCGAGGCGGCGAGCGCGCTGCCGTCGGCACAGAGACGACCGCCGCAGAGGGATTTCGCGAGGACGAGGAGCGCCGTCACCCCGGCTGCGCCGAAGAGCAGATCGATCAACTCGCCGTGGAGGCTGCCGGCGATTTGGTGTCCGCTGCCGAAAACGAGCGCGTGCGCGCCGACCGCAGCGATCAGTCCAAAGGCAACAAGTGCAAGCATGCGGATGCCTACATTCGTCGTTCCGGCTCTTCCGAATTGGGCGCGGCTTCTCACGATCTTCTTACTCTTGCACAAACGGCGGGTCGGCGTCAAAGGTTCCCGTAGCAGCGAGCGAGGCCGGCGACGGCTCCCATGGTTCACGAACCTATGCGGTGCTAACCAACCGCTCGAGGCTGCGATAGCCGATCGCCTCGGCGACATGCTCGGCGGCGATCCGGTCGCTCGCCGCGAGATCGGCGATCGTCCGGGCGACGCGGGCGAGGCGGTCGACGGCGCGAGCTGAGAACTGCCGCTTCGCGCTCGCGCATTCGAGGAGTTTCAGCGCCGTGCCGTCGAGCGAGCAGAGCGAACGAACCGCAGCGGCGGGGATATCGGCGTTCGCGCTGAGCCCGAGGTGCGCGAGCCGTCGCTCTTGCAGCGAACGCGCCGCGAGCACTCGCGCGCGGACGACGGCCGACGATTCCGCGACCTCGCCACGCACCATATCGTCGAAAGGGACGCGTGCGATCTCGATCTGGAGATCGATTCGGTCGAGCAATGGTCCAGAGAGTTTATTCGCGTAGCGCGCAACCGCGGCATCGTCGCAACGGCACTCCGCGTTGCGAACGCCGCGAAAGCCGCAGGGACAGGGATTCATTGAAGCGACGAGTTGGAAGCGGGCCGGATAGCAGAAACTTCCCGCCGCTCGTGCAATCGTTACCATCCCCTCTTCGAGCGGTTGGCGCAGCACTTCGATGGTCGTCCGCGAAAATTCGGGCAGCTCGTCGAGAAAGAGCACGCCGTTGTGGGCGAGCGATATCTCGCCCGGGCGCGCATTGCTGCCGCCGCCGACGAGCGCCGCGTGGCTGATAGTGTGGTGGGGAAAGCGAAAGGGGCGTACGCGTACGATGCCGCGTTCGCTCCCAAGTGCCCCGGCGAC
>JAKBCP010000177.1 GCA_021807645.1 bacterium | reverse complement strand
AATTTCCATCAAGGCTTCGAACACGGCATGTGGGCGGGAATGTTCAACGCCGGCCTCTCCACCGTTACCGGCGGCCGGGCGTTCGGCTTCATCGAAAAACTCGGCGCGGTCGCCGGGCACGAACGGATGGAGAAGCGCGGCTACCAACCCGAGCCCTCGCCGCGTGCAAGCGTCGATAATAAACTCACGTTCGATAAACTCACCGATGTCTTCAATTCGGGCACCATGCACGATGAGGATCAGCCCTGCCACCTCCACGTCGCCGACACGAATATCTGTCGCGATCGTTGCACGGTGGAGTACGGCAATCCGTGCGGCTATTTCTGTCCGGCGGCGGTCTACGAACCGCTCTTTGAGAAAAAGGACGGCAAAGTCGAAGGGCGTCTGCAGATCAATTTCACCAACTGCGTGCATTGTAAGACCTGCGATATCGCCGACCCCTACCAGATCATCACCTGGGTACCGCCGCAGGGCGGCGAGGGCCCCGTCTATACGGGGATGTAGGCGATGGCATCTCTCGAACAGCGCGGTGAGATCGTCATCATCGGTGCCGGCCTCATCGGTCTGAGCCTCGCCTTCGAACTTCGGCGTCGTGGCGCGCAGGTCGCCGTCTTCGACCGTTTCGAACCGGCGAAAGCCGCCTCGTGGGCGGCGGCGGGCATGCTCGCCGCTCGCACCGAGGAGATCGCCGACGAACCGATGCACGCGCTCTGCAACGATGCGCTGCTCGGCTTCCCCGCGTTCGTCGAACGGCTGCGCGAAGCGAGCGCGGTCGATCCGCAACTGCGCCTCGACGGCATCGTTCAGGCGGCATTCGATGAAGCGGCGCTCGAACGTCTGCACGCGCGCGCGCGTTCGCTCGCTGCAGCCGGCGTCGGCTACACGCTGCTCGATGCGCGCGAAGCCTTGCAGCTCGAACCCGCGCTCGCCGGCAACGTGCTCGGCGCGCTGCTCACGCACGACGAAGGTAGTATCGACAATCGACTGCTCGGGCGTGCTTTGCTCGCGGCGCTCGCTCGCATGCACGTGCAGGTAGCGACGAGCGAAGAGATCGAGTTGGAGTTCGATGCGCGCCGCGTCTGCGGCGTCCGCACGCGTTGGGGCTTCCGCCCGGCGGAGATCGTCGTGAACGCCGCCGGTGCCTGGGCGCCGCACGTGGCCGGGGTTCCGGCCGAGTGTCGGCCGCCGGTCGAGCCGGTGAAGGGCGAGATGCTGGCGCTGGCGATGCCGCATGATTTCGTGCGCCACACGATGTGGCTCGGCGGCTGCTACGTCGTTCCGCGATCCGATGGGCGCCTGCTCGTCGGCGCGACCGGCGAGCGGGTCGGTTTCGACCGCCGCATCACTGCGGGAGGGCAGCGCCATCTGCTCGACCGAGTGCTCGCCGGCGCTCCGAGTCTCGCCGGGTTCTCGCTGGTCGAACAGTGGTCGGGGCTGCGCCCCGGCACCCCCGACGAGCGCCCGATCCTCGGACGGACGCCGCGTGAGGGCTATATTCTCGCGACCGGGCACTACCGCAACGGCGTGCTGCTCTGCGCGCGCACGGCCGAGCTGCTCGCCGACGAGATCGAGCACGGGACGCCGATAGACCCTGCCTTCTCACCGGCGCGCTTTACGGCGAACGAGGCCGGAGTCGGGGCATGAAGCTGCAGGTCAACGGCGAGCAGCGCGAGGTTCCCGCCGCCGACGCGACGCTCGCCGAGGTGCTTGCGGCGCTGGGCATCGAAGCGCGCGGCATCGCCGTCGCCTGTAACGACCGCGTCGTACGGCGCGGCGAGTTCGCGCAACAGCGCATCGCCGAAGGCGATCGCATCGAGATCGTTCGCGCCGTCGCCGGCGGCTAACCGGCCGCGAGCCGACCTTAGCGGGATGCGTCGCGCCGCGCGCGGTGGAAGATAGGGCGGTGATGCAGAGTTTCGAAGATAGCCCACTCCGAATCGGCGCCTACGAATTCCGTTCGCGTCTGATCGTCGGTACCGGAAAATACCCCTCGATGGAGGTAATGCAGGCCGCGCATGTCGCAAGCGGCGCAGAGATGGTGACGGTGGCGATTCGGCGCATCGATCTCGGCGAACGGGGCGGCTCGCTGCTCGATTACATCGATCGTTCGAAGATGACGATTCTGCCGAATACCGCGGGATGTTTTAACGCTCGCGAAGCGGTCGCGACCGCGCAACTCGCGCGCGAACTTCTCGAGACCGATCTCATCAAACTCGAAGTGATCGGCGATACGCAGACGCTGCACCCCGACACGCGCGAGACGCTCGTCGCTGCCGAACAGCTCGTCAATGACGGGTTTACCGTGCTGCCCTACATCGGCGACGATCCGGTTGCCTGCGCGCAACTCGAATCGCTCGGCTGCGCGGCGGTGATGCCGCTCGCCGCGCCGATCGGCAGCGGTCTCGGTATCTGCAACCCGTACACGATTCGCATCATCAAAGAGCGTGCGGGCGTTCCGGTGATCGTCGATGCCGGGGTCGGCACCGCCTCCGACGCCGCCGTCGCGATGGAGCTCGGCGTCGATGCGCTGCTGATGAATACCGGCATCGCTGCGGCGCAGAATCCGGTCGCGATGGCCGAAGCGATGGCGCTGGCGACGCGCGCGGGGCGGCTCGCTTTTCTCTCCGGGCGGATGGAGAAGCGGTTATACGCCAATGCTTCCAGCCCGTTGCAGGGGTTGATCGGCAGCACGGCCTCCTCTCAATAGGGGTGCTACAGCGCCCTACTCGGCACTCGAGTGCGCTACGTTACCGCGGTTCCGTGAAAAGCGCGAATGTTGTTAACGTGACTTTTCAGGGGGTTCGTTTCCATTGCTTATACTCCACAAATTGCGGTGGGAGCGTACCGTAGCTATTTGCACTTGCGATAAAAACACCCCAAAAATGTAGTGAACGAGCAAACTTTACGCCGTTCACCAAGCACGCCACCTTCGTCGTGCCGGGCAAAGTCCGGGGATCTCGTAGCCCCGGGTAGGCAGGGTTATAGGTGATTTCTACTGTGACGGAGTGCCCGACGGCGAGAGGCTGCCGATATGCAAATATCATCAAATGCGATATGTAGGTGATAAACTGGCGCCTGCGCATCTCTGCTGGTGTTTGCGGTAGATGAAAGTCGTCAGGTCGCAAGGCCACCTCCGTCTCCACCACCGGTCGCGATGATCGATTCGTGAGAGTAAATCGATAAAATACGCGAGTCGGGGTGTACACCGTTTTCGTGCATGAAGAAACTCGAACGGGAGGTGGGCCCATACGATCGTAGGAGCAACCAACCAACGCGACCAGGATCGATGCGACCATCGCGTGCCGGAGCAGGGGGGAAAGGTACTTCAAATTGGGCGTCGTCATTTTTTCTCAACGATCATTCGTGCATTTGACTCGAAATTACGAAATTATGTCAAGCGTCACGGGGCTCTACGGTCGTCAAGATTCCTGCTGCGCGGGCCCTCGATACGCGCTTCG
>JAKBCP010000176.1 GCA_021807645.1 bacterium | reverse complement strand
GAAGCGCTTCCGTCCTGGGCGAACGACATTCTCGCTCACTTGAAGGTTCCGCCGCAGACGGTACACCCGACGAGCTTCACGCTTGCAAACGGCCTTCACGTTATCGTCGTCCCGAGCAGCCTCAGCAAGACGGTCGTCCTGCGCGGCTCGATCGATAATAATCCGGTCCTTCAAGAGCCGAAGGGGGAGTCGGGAGTCGGAGGCGTGCTCGCGACCCTCATGGGATACGGCAGCACGACCTACGACCGTCTCGCCTACCAGGCGCAACTCGATAAGATCGCAGCCAACGTCAACGTCGGAACGAATTTCTCGTTGGACGTCCTCTCGGATCACCTCGCTCGCGGCATGCAACTGCTTGCCGACGAAGAGTTGCATCCGGCGCTCCCGGCGGCGATATTTCCCGTCGTTCGGCAACAGGCGCTCGGAGCGATTCTCGGAGCCGAAAACGCTCCCGACACGCTCGCTCGGGAGCAACTGCAGAAACTGCTCTACCCGGCCGGCGATCCGACGCAGCGCCATGCGACGCCCGCGTCGATCCGTGCACTCACGCTCGCCGATCTTCGCAGCTACTACGCTGCGGCCTATCGCCCCGACCTCACGACCATCGCGATCGTCGGCGATATCACCCCGCTGCGCGCGAAGATCCTCGTCGAGCGTTACTTCGGGGCCTGGAAAGCGATCGGTCCGAAACCGAATACCGATCTCGCTGCCCAGCCGAATAACCCCGCGGCTTCGGCCGTCGTCCCGGCGACCGGTCGCGTGCAATCCTCGACGACCTTGGCGCAAACGATGGCCTTCGGTCGCTCGAACCCGGATTATGCGGCGCTTCAACTCGCCAACACCGTGTTGACCGGTGGATTCTACAGCTCGATGCTCTACCACGATCTGCGCGAGATCCACGGTTGGGTCTACTACGTCGGATCGCAATTCAACATCGAGAAGCATCGTTCGGTCTTTACGATCAGCTACGGATCGAACCCGCAGAATATCGTTCCGGCACAGCAGCAGATCGTTACCGATATCGAACAACTCCAGCAACATCCACTCGGCGCACATCGATTGCTGCGCGCAAAAGCGCTCTTGCTGGGGCTCATTCCGGTACGGCAACAATCCTACGGGGGTGTCGCCAACCTCTTGCTCGGCTACGCGCAAGAAGGCTTACCGCTCGACGAAAACATCATCGAAGCGCGCCAAGAATTGGCGACGACGCCCGCACAAGTGCAGGCGGCGGTCGCGAAGTGGGTGCGCCCGAAGGATTTCGTCCGCGTGGTGACCGGGCCGGGCCCGCGCTAGGCGCGCTCGCCGACCCGCTCTCCGAGGCCCCCGCGTCAGTACGACGCGGGGGCCTTTCCGCGAGAACTCGCCTGTCGAGGTACCGACCTGCGTGCGGCGAACGAGCCTCGACATGCAGCTTCGCTTTGACGGCGTGGCGTTCGACCTCGACCATACCTTGTTAGTCGATAATCGCCTCGAGCGCGTTGCCCTCCTCGACTTGATCGTTCGCATCGATGCGACCGGCGCGCCGATGCGCCTCTCGCTCGACCGCGCGGGGATCGTCGCGGATGAAGAGCTCTTCCGCTATCGCAACGAGGGCGTCGATCTCGAAACGATGTTGCGGCGCTTCGTCGAGCGCTGCGGTGGGAGCGGTGGTGAGGCGTGGGTACCCTGGTTTCGTCAGCGTGCGCTCGATCTCGTCCCGCGCATGGTCTTGCCGATGCCCGCCGCCGGACGGGTGCTCCCTGCGCTCGCGCGGTCAAATCTCCGTGTCGCTGCGCTCTCGAACGGCCCAAGCCCGTTACAGGAGCGGAAAGCGGCGCGGATCGGCTTTTACTACCCCGTTCTTAGCAGCGAACAGATCGGCTTGCGCAAGCCCGACGCAGCGGCTTTCGAACTCCTCGCGAGGACGATGGAGCTCGAACCGGAGCGCATCGCCTATGTCGGCGACGACCCATACCTGGATATCGCCGGTGCTCTTGAAGCGGGGTTCGCCGCCATCTGGTTCGATGGAGGAAGCAAGCCCTATCCTGCCGATATTCCGCCCCCGACCGCGACGATTCTCTCGCTCGACGAGTTGCTGCCGCTCCTTGGGAAGCCGGCGGTATGATGATCGTGCGCGATGTGGAACCTCTACGCACATCCATCCGTAAGAGAACTCGATGCCGAAAATAACCGGCGGCGCACTCAATAGCCGCAAACTGAAATCCCCCAAAGGTCCCAATGTTCGTCCGACGCCGGGGCGCGTCAAGGAGTCGCTCTTTTCGATTCTTGCCCCGCGAATCGCTGAGGCGGCGTTCCTCGATCTCTTTGCCGGCACTGGGGCGATCGGTTTCGAGGCGGCCTCGCGCGGAGCCGGTCGCGTGGTGAGCGTCGAGGGGCACCGCGAGACCGCGCTGGCAATCGAAGCGGCCGCCGAGAACTTTGGGCTGCGTGAACCCGCCTATGCACTCGTTGCCGCTCCGGTCGAGCGCGCGCTCTATCGGGTCGCCGGCCCCTTCGATATCGTCTACATGGACCCGCCGTACGCAGATCCCGTTCCTTTGCAGGCATTCCGATTGTTGATCGAGCGCGGGCTGCTCTCGCCCGGCGCACTCGTGATCTACGAACATAGCGCGAAGCGAATTTTGCCGACGATACCGGGGTATCGCGGGGTGCGAGAAGAAGTCTATGGCGATGTCGCTCTCGCGTTTTTCGAACCCGACAACGGCTAGGCTCGGCCTCGCGTGACCCGGGCAATCTATCCGGGCTCGTTCGATCCGCCGACCAACGGACACCTCGATGTCATCGAACGGGCTTCGCATGCTTTTGCCGAGTTGCTCGTTGCCGTCGTCGTGAATCCGCAGAAACGTCATCCGATGTTCACGCTCGACGAGCGCGAACGCATGCTTCGCGAATCGGTAGCGCATTTGGGAAACGTCCGCGTCTGCCATTTTCGCGGTTTGCTGGCCGATTACGTGCGCGCCGAGAAGGTTGACGTCATCGTTAAAGGGTTGCGCGTCGTCTCGGATTTCGAGAGCGAGATGGCGACGGCATTGATGAATCGAACGCTCTCCGATGTCGACACGCTCTTTCTTATGTCGGATCAACGTTTTTCGTTCGTCAGTTCGAGTATCGTCAAAGAAGTGTTCTTCCTCGGAGGAGATGTAAGCGGCCTGGTCCCCGAACCTGTACTACGGATGATGTCCACCAAACGCAGCGAACGTTCGCATCGAAACGGAGGGTAATAATGTCGGTTGAACGCGTTCTCGAGAAGCTCCACGCCTACGTTCACGAAGGCTTGTGGTTGCCGGCCGGCTACCGCATTCTCTCGGCCGAGCGGATCGACGAATTCGTCGATAAGATTCGTGATTCGTTGCCCAACGAGATCGGCCGGGCCAAGGTCATCGCTCGCGATGGCGATCTCTTCGTACGCGACGCCCAAGAGCGCGCCGAAGCGATGCTCGCCGAGGCGTCGGCGAAACACGACGAG
>JAKBCP010000175.1 GCA_021807645.1 bacterium | reverse complement strand
AAAATGCCTAAAAACGCGGCGGAGCGAGCGCGTACGTTATCGATATGCGCGATAATGCGTTGGTCCGCATCGATGTCGCACGCGGCGTCGCCGGCGAGCCGCTGCTCTATGCTCCCGGCATCATTACCATCGCGATGCCGCACTCCTCATCAGCGCTTCTTCCGCTCCCGTAATGGGGCCGCGCCCCGGTACGACTTCAACGCCGCATCGAGGGTCATGAGGCGAGCGTCCTCGAGCATCGCCTGAACGACGATAAGCCGATCGAAGGGGTCGCGGTGGTGCATGGGGAGCGCTTCGACGGCAGCCGCGTGCCGCGCAGATATAGCGATGATACGCCCGTCGAGGGCCCGTATGCGGCTCCGCACGAATTCACCGACCGGCATCGGCAAACGAAGTTTTCCAATCGAACTTTTTATCGCCATCTCCCAAACTGATGCAACGGAGAGGAGCCGTTCGTCGGAGCTCTCAATGCTTCGCCTCATCGCCGCGGGGACGCGTTTGGGTTCCGCGAGAAGGCTGAGAAAGACATGCGTGTCGAGCAGAACGCGAGCGCTCACGAATATTCCTTAAAATCGCTCGGTGTAGCGTCGAAATCATCGGCGATAAAAATGCGCCCCGCATCCATACCGAGTGCGTCGGCAAACGACGGCTTCTCGACCGGCGTGAGACGGACGAGCGGCACCCCATTGCGCGCGAGTACCACCTCCTCGCCCGCGAGCGCTTCGGCAACGAGCGCCGAGAGATGCGTCTTCGCCTCGTAGAGATTCTTGGTCGTCATGGACCTAGTCTACCACATTAGACCAACAAATGCGACCTGCTGCCGTTAGCGGTCGGCATCCCGCGACGCAAAAGCGAACCAGGCGAGAAGCAGCGGCATGATGATATCATTGAGCCAGAGCATCATTCCCGCGTTATTCGGCGCAAAATTGTGTCGCGTTATCATGAGCGCGATATGTTGCGCCGCGGCTGCAAACGAAAAAATGACGATAGGAATCGTTAACGCCAGACGATACCCGTAATTCTGTCGCCGAACGAAAAGCGCCGCAATACCGATCCCGATTTCGAACCAGCCGAGTTCGTATTCGAACGGGCTCGGCTGCCAGCCGATACTGCTCGCTGCAATATGCTGTTCGTAGCCGTGAAAGAAGCCCGCCCAAATAAGCGCGAGCCCGCCGTACCAGAAAAGCAGCTCGCCCCAAAAAACGAATGCGCTGTCGAGCGCGCGGTGTTCTCTCCGTGCGCGACGCATCGTTCGCCACCAAACGATCGCGGCCAGCACGTAAAACAAAAGGTAGAGGTGGGAGAGTGCGGCGCCGATGGCGGCAGCAACGGACATGACTTACCTCCGAGAGCGGGCCGAACGTACGCGCCAGGCCCAAGCAGTAGCGGTCGGAAGGACGGGATTCGGCGCAAATCCCTCAAGCCTTGCATCGTATGCGTAGAGATACGACGCGTCGAAGAGCACCAAGAGCGGTACCTGGGAGGCGACCCGCTCCTCGATGCGTCCGTAGAGGCGCCGCCGCGTGCGCCGCGAGCTCGTCTCAAGCACCCGTCGTTCGAGCCGATCGACCTCCGGATCGCACCAACGCATGTAGTTCTCCGGCGCGCCGCACCGCAGAATCGACGAATCGTCGGGATCGATTCCCATCGTCCACGGGATATAGGCGAGATCGAATTGCCCGCGCGCCAAGGTGCCGTCTTTCGGGAGAAAGAGCTGCGCGTTGCTTACGCTCTTTAAGGTCACCGCGATACCGCGCGCTTCGAGCGCCTGCTGGACGAACGTCGCGACGAGAACGCCGGTCGTCGATTCGGGAAACTGCACGTAGAGCAGATGCAGCGCTCTACCGTTCTTCGTACGCACGCCGCCCGGACCGCGACGCCACCCCGCCGCGCGGAGCAATGCGTCCGCGCGCCGCGGATGGTAGGCGGGGGCATGCACCTGCGGATCGAGCGCCCACGAATAGCTCGGCTGCAACGTATCGGCGACCGGATAGACGCCGAGCGTAATTTTGCGCGATATCGCCCGACGGTCGATACTCTCCGCGATCGCTTGCCGTACGCGAACGTCGCGCAGCGGCCCGCGCCCGACGTTCATGGCGATGCCGGCGATCACGCTGGTCGGCACGCGCAGAATGCGAATCGACGTCGCGCCGCGCAGCGCCGCCTGCTGCGCGGGAGCGATGAGGTTCCAGTCGACCTCGCCGGTGCGCAGCAACGTAAGATTCGTTCCGGGATCGGTAACGATCCGCGCGACGATTCGCCGGAGCTTCGGCGCGCCGCGCCAGTAGAGCGGGTTGGCGCGGAACGTCAATCGGTCGCCGCGATGCCACGAAACAAAGCGAAATGGACCGTCGCTTACCGTCGGGTCGCCGTTAAAACGCGCGGTTCGCAACGAACGAACTCCGGCGAGCAGATGCGCGGGGACAACTGCATACGGCTCGATTCCGTAGGAAAAAAAGGTCGCAACCGCAGGCGCCCACGGTCTTCTCAGATGCAGAACGATGGTCGAGGCATTCGGCGCGACGGCCCGATCGATTAACGCATATCCTTCGCGCGTTCGAACTGGATTATGCGGGTCGAGAATCGCATGCAAGGTGAAGAGTACGTCGGCACTCGTCACCGGCGTACCATCGCTCCAACGCACCCCCGGTCGGAGATGGTAGACGATCCTCCGGCCGTCGGCCGAGATGCCGCCGTTGCTGCGCGTCGGGATCTCGCGCAACAACACCGGAACCAAGCGCCCGCGCGCGTCGAGATCGACGAATGGTTCGAAAAGCAAACGTGCGACTTGTTGATCGACCGAAGCTGCGTCGGGGGTGAGAAAAAGCGGGTCGAGCGTCGTCGGGTCGGCGGCAATAGCGAAGCGCACGGTGTTCGGCGGGGCGTGATCGCGCGGACCGCGCGAGCAGGCGGCAACCATCAGCAGCAGCGCCGCTGCGACAACGCGCCGAATCATGAAGCCTCCCGCCACAGAGCCGCCATCGCTCGCGAAAGGGATGCCGGGTAGTTGCTAAACCGATCTCGACGATTCGCGCGCATCCCACGCCTTTGGATGCATGTCAAAGGCTCCCTTCAGATGGAGGCAATGGATCGTCGTTTTAATCTCGCTTCGGCGGCTCGCTTTCGACGTGGATACGCAGGCGTTCGAGTGCCGCGGGATCGTCGATATCGGCATACGCACCGATATCGGAGATCGCCAGCACGCGGCGTCGCAACGTCGGGTCGTCGCGTAACCGATGAATCGAATCGCCGCGCGGAAGGCTTGCGATTCGTTCGCGCGCGTGGGGCGAGAGATAGACCGGGTGGCCGCCGACGCCTTCGCGCTGCGGAAAACAGATATCGCTTCCGCCCGCCCCCGCGAGTACGCGCTCCACCAGCGCTCGCGTCACGAGCGGCTTATCGCCGAGGAGCACCAGCAGCGGCATTCCCGCTTCGGCTTCGACATCGCCGAGAGCGAGTGAATGCGCCATACCCGA
>JAKBCP010000174.1 GCA_021807645.1 bacterium | reverse complement strand
CTGGCCGGCGTTCTCACATCGATCGCTGCGGGTCTCTGCCTGCTGCTGGTCGTTTTGATGTTGCTGTTCTTGCTCTGGTATACGTGGCCGGCGATCCGGTATAACGGATTGAGTATTCTCAACGACATCACTTGGAACATCGGCAACCAATACGGTACCGGGAGTTCGGTTCACAACGGTGTCTCCGCAGAGCCCGGTGCGGAGTTCGGCGGCTTGGTCTTCCTGGTTGGTACGATGCTCTCGGCTTTACTAGCGATGGTCTTTGCAGTGCCGCTTGCATTGGGCGTTGCCTTGACGATCGTCTATCGCCTTCCGGAGCGTCTGCGTTTGCCGGTCAACGCGTTGATCGAACTCATGGCCGGCATTCCCTCGGTCGTGTACGGATTGTGGGGGACGATCGTTCTGGTTCCGTGGGTCGGCAATAAGGTCGCGCCGTTCGTCACTCATCATCTCGGTTTTATCCCCTTTCTCGGCGGCGACGCCGGAAGCGGCAACGGCCTCTTCGCGGCGGCAATCGTGCTGGCGATTATGGTGATGCCGATCATGGTTGCTACGGTTCGCGACGTTCTCCTCGCGCAGCCGAAGAGCATCTACGAAGCGAGCATGGCGCTGGGGAGTACGTCGTGGCAGGCCGTTACGCATGCGGTGCTGCCGAGCGTGAGAACCGGCATCGTCGGCGCGATTCTCGTTGCGTTCGGGCGTGCGCTCGGCGAGACGATGGCCGTGTTGATGGTCGCCGGGAATGCGATTAACATTCTCCCGCACAACATCTTTTCGCCGATCAATACCATCGCCGCGGTGGTCGTCTCGCAGCTCGAGTCGGCGGTGAGCGATGCCAGCGGCGTAGCCCAACGATCGCTCGCCGAGCTCGCGCTCGTGTTATTCGTTATTTCGTTGGCGGTAAATACGATCGCTCGCGTAGCGATTCGCGGACAGGATCGGTCGCACTAATGGTCTCACGAGTAGCGCGTAACGTCGCAATTTCGCGGTTCTGGTGGGTGCTCTGCATCGCTTCGTTGATCGGTGCGCTCATGGTGCTGCTCTCGCTCTTCGGCTTTGTTTTCGTGCGCGGTGTCGCCGCGATCCGTCCGGATATCTTCGTGACGGTCACGCAAGGCATCGCCGGCGGCCTCGCCAATGCCATTGCCGGAACTCTGCTCCTGGTCACGTTGGCACTCGTCTTGGTGGTTCCCATCGGCCTCGGCGCGGCGATCTGGGTCACGCAGTTTGCACCCGACCGTCTGCGCCTCGTCGTGCGGCTCTCGATCGACGTCCTCTTCGGCGTTCCGTCGATCGTCGTCGGATATTTTCTCTACGTTGCATTGGTCGAGACGGCCGGGTGGGGCTTTTCGCTCGTCGCCGGCTCGCTTGCGCTTGCGATTATCATGCTGCCGTACGTCTATCGCGCGGCGGATCTCGCATTCTCCGCCGTCCCGCGCGATCTCGTCGAAGCCTCGGTCGCCTTAGGCGCACGCCCGCTGACCACGTTTTTACGGGTCGCATTTCCCTGGGCGCTTCCGGGAACGCTCACCGGGTTGCTCATCGGTGTCGGTATCGCCCTCGGTGAGACCGCGCCACTGATCTACACCGCCGGTTGGTCGAATTACATGCCGACGCTCGCGCCGACGCACTCGCCGGTCGGATATCTTACCTACGTCGTGTGGACCTTCATCAACGAACCGTTCAAGGAATCGCATCAACTTGCGTACGCGGCGGCCTTTTTGCTGATGATCGGCATCTTCGTGACGAATTTCGTGGCACGAGCTGCGGTCGAGTATTGGGCCACCAGAACGCGTTCGCACGTGTAACGTCGGGGCGCGAAGCGAGCGCCCCCGGGCAAGGAAAGGCACGCCCGATACAGTATGTGGCTCGAGGAGGAGAATGAGCACCGTGCCCGTCAGGACGAGCCTTTCACCAGGGGTGCTTCACGAGGTTCCGAGCGATATAGAAGAGGCGCTCGCCACGAAGAGCGGCATCGCCGAGCTTTGGAACGCGCTTACGCCGATCCAGCGCAATGAATGGATATGCTGGACGACGATAGTGAAGAAGCCGCAGACGCGCGTCGAACATATCGCGCGCCTGCTCTCCGATCTCCAGAACGGGAAACGACAACCGTGCTGCTGGCCGGGATGCCCGCACCGTCGCCCCAGCGCAAAAAAGTACTTTCGCACGAAGTAGCGCGCGGGCGACGCCGCTCCTTTTAGTGGTTTTTGAGGAGCGGTGCGAAGCCTTTCGGTGGATGATTCTCGCCGGGAATATCCGCGGGGGTGACGCCGATCGTCCGACAGTTCCATGGCGACGGAAAACTCTCGATCACCTTCGTTGGAATTTCGGCGAGGCTTGCGGGTAACGGTGCGACGGTTCCGGCGAGTCGTTCAGGATCGAACGCGCCGGTCAGATTACTCAGCGCAGGGTTGGTATCGCGTGGGCCGAGCGGCATGTAGATCTTCTCGTCGGGAAGCGAGGCGAGTGCCGGTAGGTTGAAGAGCGTTCCGAGGAACTTCACGAAGGAGGCATGATCGGAGACCTCGCTGACGACGGCGTTGTTCCGCGCGTATGGCGAGATGAGGATTGCCGGTACGCGTGGGCCGTCGCCGCATGCGTGTCCGTCAAAACAGCGCTCGAATTGCGGCGGAGCTACGTGATCGTAGAAACCTCCGGAATCATCCCAAAGGATAAAGATCGCCGAGCTCTTCCAGTACCGGCTGCGAGCGATGGTATCGACAACTTTTGCGACCATCGCCTCCGAAAGCTGTGAGTCGGAGTAATTCGGGTGATCGTCGTCTCCACGAAAGCGCGACTGGATGCGCGCGCTCTTATCGGCAGGCTTCCAACCGAAGGCGTTCTTCTTGCCGCCTTTGATGAAGATCACGCTGCGCTTTCCGAGCCGCCCTTGCGCGATCGTCGGAAACAGATCGGTGAGGTCGTGGACGCCGTTCCAAAAATATGCGTTCTTACGCAGATACCCGAAGTATTGAAGCGCGTTGTGATGCGGGATATAGCCGTGAACGAGATTCTCGGCGTTGGGATGCTCGGCGGCGGCGTACCCCTCTTGATACCAGCCCCAGGGGATCGCGGGACGACCGGGGCGTGCGATTGCGGCGATATCTTTGCGAATACCGTGGTTGTCGCGTTTCGCTTCGAGCGCGCGGCGCTGCGCCATGGTCAGGAAGATCGTTGCGTAATGTTGGTCGTATTGCGCGGTGAGCGGATCGGGCGGAGAGCCTGGGTAGGGGCCGAAAGGCGGTTCGCTATCATTGACGATCGGCTCGCCCGGGCCTTTGGAGTTTGGAGCTACTTGCTCGGCGGAATCACGAGCCCATTGCGTCTCGCCGGTCTGAGCGGCGATGAGATCGATGTTCCCCGGAGTCGACGGGCCCCACATTCCCTGGAAGAAATGGTCGTAGAGCGCAAAATTATGGGCGTAGTACCAGAGATATGGAATGGTATCGCAATCCTCATGCGCCATCGTGAGAAGT
>JAKBCP010000173.1 GCA_021807645.1 bacterium | reverse complement strand
AAAGCCTCCTCGAATCTCGGCGGAACGGCGATGCAGATGCGCGATCTTACCCTCGAGGTGCAAGACGAACTCGGTAATAACCAAGTACGTTGCCTCGCGATGGGTTCGACCGACGGTCTGGTGCGCGGCGCCGCGGTGACCGCGACCGGCAGCCCGATCTCGGTGCCCGTCGGCGAAGGCACGTTGGGACGCATCTTCAACGTTCTCGGTAAGGCGATCGACACCGACGCACCGGTTAGCGCGGCGGCGACGTGGCCGATTCATCGCCCCGCTCCGGAATTCAAACATCAGGATCCCACACCGAAAATCTTTGAGACCGGCATTAAAGTCATCGATCTCATGGCGCCGTACACGCGCGGCGGCAAAGTCGGTCTTTTCGGCGGCGCGGGCGTCGGCAAGACGGTGCTCATTCAGGAGTTGATCCGTAACATCGCCAACGTTCACAAGGGTTTCTCGGTCTTCACCGGCGTCGGCGAACGCACGCGCGAAGGAAACGATCTCTGGCTCGAAATGAAAGAGTCGGGCGTGCTCGCGCAGACGACCTTGGTATTCGGACAGATGGACGAGCCCCCGGGCGTTCGTTTCCGTATCGCGCAAACCGGCGTTACGATGGCCGAATATTTCCGCGACGAACTCGGTGCGGACGTGCTGCTGTTCATGGATAACATTTTCCGTTACCTGCAGGCCGGCTCCGAGGTCTCCGCACTGATGGGCCGCATGCCTTCGGCGGTCGGTTATCAACCGACGCTCTCGACCGATATGGGCGCGCTCGAAGAACGCATTACCTCGACGCGTAAGGGTTCGATTACCTCGGTGCAGGCGGTCTACGTCCCCGCAGACGACTATACCGATCCGGCCGTCGCGACGACGTTCGCGCATCTCGATGCAACGACGGCGCTCTCGCGACCGATCTCCGAACTCGGTATCTATCCCGCAGTCGATCCGCTGGCCTCGAGCTCGCGCATTCTCGACCCGCAGATTATCGGCGACGATCACTATGCCGTCGCGCGCGGCGTGCAAGAGACGCTGCAACGCTATCGCGACCTACAGGATATCATCGCGATTCTCGGCGTCGAGGAACTCTCCGAGGAAGATAAGATCGCGGTCGGACGCGCCCGCCGCATCCAACGCTTCTTCTCGCAACCGTTCTTCGTGGCCGAACAGTTCACCGGGCGCGCGGGTAAGTACGTTAAGCTCAGCGATACGATCGCTTCGTTCAAGGAAGTGCTCGACGGGAAGGTCGACCATCTGCCCGAGAGCGCGTTCTTCTACGCCGGCGGTATCGACGAGGTCAAAGAGAACGCCGATAAGATGGGCGCGAAGGTCTAGCGCCGCCGACGATGTCAACGTTCGCACTGAAGCTCATCGCGCCGACGCGCGTCCTCTTCGAAGGCCGGGCGTCGCTCGTGATTGCGGTGACGACCGAGGGCGAAGAGGGTATTCTCGCCGGCCACGCCCCCTTTGTCGGCGCGCTCAAGCCCGGCGTTTTGCGCGCCGAGGTGAGCGACGAATCGGGAAACCGTCGTCTCGAACTCGCGACCGACGACGGTTTCATCCAGGCGCTCCCCGACCGAGTGACCGTTCTGGTGGAACGGGCCCTCGCGATCGACGAGATCGATATCGAGGCGACCCGCGCCGAACTCGCCGCAGCGACCGACCCGGCCGCGATCGCCTTCGCCGAGGCGAAGCTCCGGCTCGCACGAAGCGCGTAGGCACCCGGGCGGGGCGCTCCGCACTCGGGCGCGAAGCATCCTCTTACAGGCATGATTGATCGCTTCGATACGGTTTTGCGCGTTCGCGGGGGCGGCGCGCTGGTAGGCTCGGTTGAGACGCACGGCGCGAAAAATGCCGCGCTGCCGATTATGGCCGCCGCTTTGCTCGCGAGCGGGCCGGTGACGCTGCGTCGCGTCCCGCGTATTACCGACGTCTCCGTTATGTGGTCGCTTCTCGAAGCGCTCGGAGCGCGCTTGCGTTATGACGGCGATGCGCTCATCGTCGATGCCAGCAACGTCGCGACCTATCGCGCGCCGTATGCTTTGGTTCGAAAACTCGCCGCTTCGTTCGATCTGGTCGGGCCGTTGCTCGGGCGCTTCGGTCGCGCGGAGGTGCCGCTGCCGGGCGGATGCGTTTTAGGAACGCGTGCGACCGATATGCACGAACAAGCATTCCGAACGCTGGGCTGCGAAGTGCGTAACGAACACGGATATCTTCTCGCTGCGGCGCGCGACGGACATCTGCGAGGCGGCGAGATCGAGTTCCGCATGCCCAGCGTGGGAGCGACGAAGAATGCGTTACTCGCCGCGGTGCTCGCTAAAGGAACGACGACGCTGCGAAACGTCGCGCTCGAACCCGAAGTCGTCGATCTCGCGCGTTTTCTCGTTGCGATGGGTGCGAAGATCGCCGGCATCGAATCCGATACACTGGTCATCGACGGCGTCGACGAGCTATACGGCGTCGAGTACGAAATCATCCCCGATCGCATCGTTGCCGGTACGTTGTTGGCTGCCGGCGTTGCAACGCGCGGTGACGTGACGGTGCGTCGCTGCATTCCCGCCCATCTCCTCGCACTCACCGAGAAGCTTACCGAATGCGGCGCAGTCGTGACGCAGGGCGACGACTGGGTGCGCGTGGACGGCAAGCGCGTCACCGGCGGTACCTCGATCGTTACCGCCCCGTATCCCGCTTTCCCGACCGACCTTCAGCCGCAGATGACCGCGATGCTCTGCACGTGCCCGGGCAAATCGTTCGTCGAGGAATCTATTTTTAACGCACGTTTTTCCTACGTCAACGAACTCGCGCGTATGGGTGCCGATATCAAAGTCGCGATGGAGAGTAACACCGCGACGATTACCGGCGTCGAACGTCTTTCGGGCGCTCCGGTTGAAGCCCCCGATATCCGCGCCGGCGCCGGCTTAGTCGTCGCCGGGCTCGCCGCATCGGGTGAGACCGAGATTATCGGCTTAGAATATATCGATCGCGGGTACGAGCATCTCGAGACGATGCTCTCGGCGTTGGGCGCACAGGCGCAACGTTCCAGCGGTATCACCCCGCTCGAGGAGCCCAACGCGCTCTTCGAGACGCAAAGCTTTCCCCGTGTCGCTACGGGCACCACCTCTTCAACGGGAGTCTAAATTGGAAATCGGTATCGATCTCGGCACGGCGAACGTGCTCGTTAACGTCAAAGGCAAAGGGATCGTCTTGCGCGAGCCGTCGGTTGTTGCCAAGGATATGAACACCGGCAAGGTGCTCGCGGTCGGCGAAGAGGCGCGCCAGATGCTCGGCAAGACGCCGGCACACATTCAGGCGATTCGACCGCTGCGCGACGGCGTCATCGCCGACTTCGAAGTCACCGAAGCGATGCTTTCCTATTTCATAAAAAAAGTGATGAAAGACCGTTCGTGGCTTAGTTCGCTGTTCGCGCCCAAGCCGTTCGTGACGATTTGCGTCCCCGCGGAGATCACCAGCGTTGAAGAACGCGCGGAGCACAATCCC
>JAKBCP010000172.1 GCA_021807645.1 bacterium | reverse complement strand
CGACCATCAAGGGGCAGAAGAACGAGATCTCGGGTACGCTCTTGGACGCCACATCGGCGAAAGAACCCCCGGCCCCAACGACGACGACACCCCCGCCGACCGCGAGTACGCCCGCGATCGATGCGGCTCTTTCGTCGTTGCTCTCGTTACTTCCGAACCACGCCGCCTCGAATGCGATCGCTTCCGGCCGAACCGCCGCGAGCAATCTCGCCTCGAGCATCGGCCTTCCCGCGGCCTCCCCGCTCGCGCAAACGACGGGCGCCGTTCCCCGATCCTCCACGGAGCCGGCAAAGGCAGCGCCTGCGCCGAGCGTCGTGCATGCGCTCCCAACGCTGACCTCGCTCGCGAATTTCGCGGCGCCTCCACCGCCCCCACTCCCGCATGCGGGAGCGGCACCGGAGCCACCGGTTCGTGACGCAAGCTTCAGCGCGCCAAGCGTGACTCCGAACGCCAACGCGGGGCAGAACCTCGACCTGCTCGGGCGCATGATCGCCCGCGCGGCCGGTACCGACGCGACCCTGACTGCGGCGCGAGCCGCCGCCGGAGAACCGTCCTCGCCGGCAACCTTCGCAACGGCGAGCTTCGCAACCGCGGGTCTCACCGGGGCACCGAGTCCGGGCCAACTCGATTCCGGCCAGATGCTTCGCTTAACGGCGATGCTGACGGCGGCAGCCGAGGGCGGCACGGGCTCGACCGGTTCGCACCTCTCCTCGGGCTTCGGCTCGTCGACCGGGCGCGATTCGTCCTCCTTCGGAAACCAGACGTCGAACGCGGCGCTCGGTTTCGCGCTTCCATCGCTGCATGGTGCAGCGAACGCCGCAGCGCCGAGCGCTGCCGCGCCTACCTCGCAACCGCTCGACGTGCAAGCGCTCGCCGAGCAAATGATCGCCGGCATGCAGTTGCGCACCGCCTCCGACGGCAGTTCGCAGATGCAGATCAAACTCGTCCCCGAGCATCTCGGGGAGGTCGCGGTCAAACTCACGGTGAGCGGCACCAACGTCACTGCCAACGTCGTCGCGCAAAATGCCGACACGCGCACCGCGTTGCTCGCCAACCATCAACAACTCGCTCGTAGCCTCGCCGATTCCGGTCTGAAACTCACCGGGTTCTCGGTCGATGTCTCCGGCGGAAAACAACAGGATCGCGGAAGCGACGGCAAGGGCCCCGGCCTCGGTCGTCGGTACACGATTCACGAACTCGGTGCACCGGCGGCGCAGCCGACCGATGCGCTCGTATCTTCGAACGCGGGGATGCTCTCCGCCGACGGAAATGCGCTCTATAACTATCTCGCCTAAGGAGAAAACAATGGCGACACCCGTGAATTCAACGACGTTACCGATTAACTCGTTGATCGCACAACCCTCGAATGCCGCGCCGACGAGTAACTCGTCCGACGTCGGCCTCAACACGTTCTTGCAACTGCTTACCGCAGAATTGCAGAATCAAGACCCCACGGCGCCGCAAGATCCGACGGCATCGGTGACGCAGCTCGCGCAGTTCCAAGCGCTCTCCGCGCAGACGAATCTCGCCAGCTCGTTCCAATCGTTTACGTCGAATTTCGGCGTCATGCAAGCCTCGGCACTGCTCGGGAAAACAGTGACCGCCAATACCGGCGCCGCGAGCGCCACCGGCGGCACCTCGACCGTCACCGGAACCGTCGCTTCCATTACGGTGCAGAACGGCCAACCGTTCTTCACGCTCAACGGCAGCAACGGCCAACCGCTCACCGATAATAACGGCAATCCCTTGCTGTTCTCGACACAGCAGATCGTCGGTATCGGAAGCTAGACGATGGATCCCAAAGAGATCGCCTCGGTACAACAACCCGGCACGATCCTTCCGGGGCCTGCACCGCGCCCGGTTGGGCGTCCGGTCGAGATCCCTCCCGGCGAAAGTTTTCGCGCGATTCTCGACCGTACCGCAAGCTCCGGCGACGTGCGCTTTTCGGCGCACGCAACCGCGCGTTTGCAATCGCGCAACATCGCCCTTTCGAAGGAAGATGTTGCGAAAATCAACGCGATGACCGACAAAGCAGCGGCGAAGGGGGCAAAGCAATCGCTTTTCCTCTTGCGCGACGTTGCGATGGTGGTCAGTGTAACCAATCGCACCGTGATCACGGCAGTCGACAGTAATTCGTTAAAAGATAACATCTTTACGAATATCGATTCGGCGGCGGTGATTGCATGAACCACGTTATCACTCATCCGGGGCGGACCGCAGCGCGGAGCCTCGGCCGTGGTGCCGATCGAATGACGCACCACGGGGCTTCCCAACTGAGAGGTCAATAAACATGGCATTTGACTCGCTCTATACGGGGATATCCGGTCTCAACGCCTACCAGAGCTGGATCGATCTCCTGAGCAACAACATCGCGAATATCGGCACCTACGGCTTCAAAGGCCAGCGCATGACGTTCGCCGATCAATTCTACAATCAACTCGGCTACGCCAGCGGCCCGACGACCACCAACGGCGGCGTCAATCCGCAAGAGATCGGTCTCGGCGTCAAGGTCAACACCATCGACACGCTCTTCAACCAGGGCGGGCTCGAAACGACCGGCGTCAACACCGATCTCGCGATCAACGGCAACGGATTCTTCGTTCTCGCCAACGCGAACGGAACCGGCACGCCGAGCTACACGCGCAGCGGCGCGTTCTCGCTCAACCAGAACGGTCTGCTCTACGATCCCGGCAGCGGGCTTGCGGTGCAGGGCTATATGGCCAACGCGCAAGGGCAGATCAGTGCGAGCGGCCTCCCGGGCGCGATCACCATTCCGCTCGGTCAACAGGAGCAGGCGACGGGAACCGGCTTCGGCGTGAAGACCGGCCCGACGTCGACCGATAAGGTCTTCGACGTCTCCTTCGGCGGCAATCTCGACCAGACGCAGTGGGCGCAGGCGCTCAACTACTCGGTCGGCGGCGCTCCGACGAACGGGCAGCCGTATACGATCTCGACGACGATCTACGATTCGCTCGGGGTCGCGCACCAAGCGACGATCACCTATACCCCCGATGCCGCGGGTGCAACCCCGGCGACCTCGGCGGTATCGGCAGGTGCGCTCATTGCCACCGCTTCGGTCTCTCCGACGACGCAGGCAGCCGATACGATCACCGTCACTCAGGTCAGTCCGACCTCGGTGCAGTTGGTCGATTCCAACTCCGGCGCGGTGGTCACCGCCTCGGCCGGCTCGACCGTGCAGATCGGCGCCGAAACGGTGACGCTCAATGCGGGACCGCTCGCTGCCGGCACCCAAACCATCAACATCACCGGGGGCACGAGCGGGTTGCCGAAGAGCGTCACCGACGCGAGCGGTAACGTGCGAACCCCGGCGACCCGCTGGCAGGTCTCCGTCAGCTTCGCCGACGGCACGACCTTCCAGACGATCAAGACGCCGGGAAGCGTCGCCGCGGGCGGAGCCGTTACGGCGCCGACCTACGGCACCGGAACCTCCGGGACGTTGGGCTATGCCTACTTCGATCAGAACGGGCAGTTCATC
>JAKBCP010000171.1 GCA_021807645.1 bacterium | reverse complement strand
CGGTGCGATGATGCGTTTGCCCAGCGCGTGGGAAAGCACCTCAGAGAGCTCTTCGACGGTGACGAAGGTCATCTGCGCTCGTACTTCCTCGGGAATATCGTCGAGGTCGACTTCGTTCCGTTTGGGGAGAAGCACTTTCGAAATTCCGGCGCGACGCGCACCGAGCACCTTCTCCTTCAATCCGCCGATCGGCAGCACTTGCCCCGTTAACGTGATCTCCCCGGTCATCGCGAGATTCGGATCGACCTTGTTTCCGGTGAGCATCGATGCGATCGAAGTGACCAACGCGATACCCGCCGACGGGCCATCCTTCGGCGTCGCGCCGGCGGGAACGTGGATGTGGATGTCGTGCTTGGCGAAGAAATCTTCGGCGAGACCGAGCTCCGAAGAGCGCGAGCGTAGGAACGAAACCGCGGCCTGCGCGCTCTCTTTCATCACGTCGCCGAGTTGCCCGGTCAACACGACCTTGCCGCTTCCCGGCATCACCTGCGTCTCGATGAAGAGAATATCGCCGCCGACCGGCGTCCACGCCATACCGGTCGCAACGCCGACCGAGGCGACGCGTTTCTTGACTTCGTTGAAGAAGCGCGGCTTCTTCAAGTACTCCACCAAGTTCTCCGGCTTCACCCGCGTCTTATAACGTGAGTTTTCGGCGACCTTGCGCGCAATTTTGCGGAAGACGGTGCCGATCTCCCGGTCGAGATTGCGAACCCCCGCTTCGCGCGTATAGTCGTTGATGATCGCACGTAAGGCCGTGTCGCTAATCTGTGATTGCGAATCCTTCACGCCGTTAGCCAGGCGTTGTTTCTTGAGCAAATAGCGTTTGGCGATCTGCAACTTTTCAAACTCGGTATAGCCCGAGAGTTGGATGATCTCCATACGATCGCGCAACGGCGGGGAAATCGTGTCGAGGGAGTTTGCCGTGCAGACGAAAAGCACTTGGCTCAAATCGAACGGCAGATCGAGATAGTGATCGCGATAACCCTTGTTCTGCTCGGGGTCGAGCACCTCGAGCAATGCCGACTGTGGGTCTCCGCGGAAATCGGAGCCGACCTTGTCGATCTCGTCGATCATCATCACCGGATTACGCGTTCCCGCATCGCGAATGGCGCGCACGATCGTCCCCGGCATAGCGCCTATGTAGGTGCGTCGGTGGCCGCGAATTTCGGCTTCGTCGCGAACGCCGCCGACCGAAAGGCGCACGAATTTTCTCCCCATCGCGCGCGCGATCGATTGCCCTAACGACGTTTTGCCGACGCCCGGAGGCCCTACGAAACAGAGGATCGGGCCGCTCAGGCGGTTCTTCAACTTGCCGACGGCGAGATATTCCACGATGCGATCTTTGATTTTCTCCAGATCGTAATGATCTTCGTCGAGAATCTCCCGCGCTTTGCGAATATCGATCGCGTCGGTCGTTTCGACGTTCCAGGGTAACTGGACGAGCCAATCGAGATACGTGCGGATGACGCTGTATTCGGGGCTCGCCTGCGGCACTTTCGAAAGGCGATCGAGTTCCCGTTCGGCGGCCTTCAAGGCCTCTTCGGGCAACTTTGCTTCGTCGAGCTTTTTCTTTAACTCGTTGAGTTCGGCGAGCTGCGGATCGATCTCGCCCAGCTCTTCCTGAATCGCGCGCAACTGCTGGCGCAGATAGAACTCGCGCTGATTCTTATCCATCTCGCGCTGGATATCGCCCTGAATCTTGTGCCCGAGCTCGACGACTTCCAGCTCTTTGGTGAGCAGCATCGTGAGCTTGCGCATCCGCTTTGCGGTATCGCGCTCCTCGAGCAGGGCCTGGCGCTCCGCCGTTTCCAAGCGCATCGTCGAAGCGACGAAATAGGTGAGCACGTTGGAATCGGTGATGTTCTGAACTTCCATCTCCATCTCGCGCGGCGCCTGCGGCAAGTACGAGAGAAGTTTCTGGAAGAGCCCGGCAAGATTGCGATGCATCGCAACGCGCGCTTCGTTCTCAACGGTTTTATCGGGCAGTTCGGTATACGCCGCCACCATGTACGGCTCGCTCTGCGTGAACTGCTCGATACGGAACACCGATTGGCCGGCCACGATACAACGAAGCGTTCCGTCGGGTACCTTCAACATTTTTTGAATCACGCCGATGGTGCCGATGCGCTCGACGTCGTCGGGACCCGGATTTTCGGTATCGCGGTCCTTCAAAACGGTCAACCCGATCGGACGACCTTCGCGGATTGCCTCTTCAACTAGCCGAATTCCCGGCTTCTTTACAACCGCAAGCGGAATGACGGTATTGGGGAACAGCACGGCTTCCTGCAACGGCAGAATGCCGAGCAGCCCGGCGGGGACGATGGGTTTCGCTTTCGCGGCCATGTTAGATGACGATCCTTTGCACGATGATCCGCACGTCATTTCGCGCGGTCGGGATATACGCAGTCGCTGCGATGGGCAGCACGATGGAGAGCAAGCCGTCGAGGTAGGTCGCCGAGGTTCTCTCGAGATCGACCGGAACGGGCAGGTGAAGTTCGCGGCCGAATTCACCGAAGGCGATCTCTTTGAGCACGAACGAACCGCGACGCTGCGGCAACGTATCGAAGCGGCGCCCGGCGATCAGGAGGCGATCGGCTTCGACCGCCAAGCGCAGCGATTCCGGGGCGACTCCGGCGACCTCGAGCGTGACGACGAGCGCGCCCCGCTCTTCGTCGAGGAAGGCGTCGGCGTTGGGTTCAAATCGCCCGCACCGCCCCCGAATTACAAACTCCATTGCACCCCTAACCCATACCATTAGCAGTCGGATGCATCAAGTGCTAACTCGTCAGAGGCGTGGGTCGGGGAGCTGGCGCCCCGAGGGCCAGGCGACGCAAGGATCGATCCGCACCCGGAGCGCCGGTAGAGCGCTCGCTTGCATCTGAACCGGGAAGAACTGCCGGTAGTGCGTCGCCACGCCGTAGCGCATCTGCGGCGGGAAGGCGGTCTCGGTATCGGCCGGGAGCCGCGATGCGGCGAGCACGAGGTTGATCGCCCGCGAGTCGGCGGCCGACATGTAATCGGGGGTCCGCTGCCCGAGCCAGGTCGTGCCGTCCTGGAGCGTGTAGAGAAAACCAATGACCTCGCCGGGCATCATCGAATCGGTCGAGACGACCTTGTCGATCCGCACGATCTGATTCCCGACCGTCACCGGGGCTTGCAGATCGAGCGGTACGGCGCGCGGCGAGTCCAGGCAAGGGCCGTTATCGAGCGTATCGCTGGGCAATGGTGCCAGCGGCGGCGCCGCCATGACCGGCGGCTGCGTCGGAATTGCGGTCGGCGTCTGCTGCGGGGCAAACGCGAGGAGAAGAGCGAGCGCTTGAATCGGTTGCATGTTCGCCTCATTCGCCGCGTGCAGGCGAAACCTAGGCGGGGCGCGCAGGTTGTTCGGCGATGAACGACGCCTCGACCATCGCAACGTACGGGGAGCGCGGACGCCCCCCGATTCTCTTCCTCCACGGGCTGCGTTTGGGGAAGGCGATCTGGGCCCAGCATGCAGCCGCC
>JAKBCP010000170.1 GCA_021807645.1 bacterium | reverse complement strand
TCGACGACGGTGCCGGTGCTCTCGAGTTGCCCGATCCTATCGGCCGAGCCCTCGGTAAACCAGATCGAGCTGTTCGCCCCGATCGCCAGTGCGGTCACCCCGGCCGACGTGGTGGGAATCGCGAACTCCGCCGTGACGGAGGGCACGACGGGCGTAGCGGTCGGAGCAGCCGCGGAGGAGATCGGCGTTGCGTGCCCACACCCCGTTAGCGCGCCGAGGGTGAGGAGAGAGGCAGCGAACAGCACGCCGGAGAGCGTGACCAGCGGACGATACAACGTGGGAGACTCCTTGTCGCGGTACTTTGAGTTGATGGGGCTTCAGGCCAGCCCCACTCTTTTATCGCGCGGGGCCCCCATTCCCGCAGGTTTCTGCAAGAAGAAGCGGCGTCGTGGAGGAAATCCTTCGGGAATGACTCTGGAGCAAGCGGGCTATGCCGCGTCCTGAACAAACCGAGCGCGCGACTCCGAAGCGCCTTGAGGAGTCGCGGAAGAAGGGCCAACTTGCCCGCAGCACCGAGCTGGCCGGGGCGGGGATCTTCTTGGGCGCGATCCTCGCGCTGCATTTTTTCGCCGGCAGCGATTTCGGCGGCCTCGGCCCGGGGACGATGGTTGCGCTCAGCCACATCGCTTCGTACGATCCGCTCACGATCGATTCGGTTTGGGGAATCTTCGCGAAGACGCTCGGCAGCGTGGTCGTCGTCATGGCCCTGCTCTTCGCCATCGCCTTCGGCCTGGGAGTGCTCCTCAACGTCGTGCAGGTCGGTCTGCTCTTTACGCTGCAACCGCTCCAGCCGAATTTCTCTAAACTCAATCCGCTCAGCGGGTTCAAACGCATTTTCTCAAAACAAGTCGCGGTCAATCTGCTCAAGCAGTTCATCAAACTCGGTGCCGTCGCGATCATCCTCTATTCGACGGTCGCCGGGAATCTCGGGTTCTTCCTCTCGCTCGGCGAGATGTCGCCGTTCGGGGTCTTCAGTGCCGTCGGTGGTCTGATCTACGACATCACCTTCAAATTTGCGGTATTGCTGGTGATCGTCGGAATTCTCGATTATGCCTACGAGCGCTGGAACTTCATGGAAAACCAGAAGATGACCAAGCAAGAGGTCAAGGATGAGATGCGGCAGGCCGAGGGTAACCCCGAGGTGCGAGGGGCGGTCAAACGACGGCAACGCGAATTCGCGCGGCGGCGGATGCTCTCGGCGGTTCCTCGCGCGACGGTCGTCGTTACCAACCCGACACACTTCGCGGTCGCACTGGAATGGGATGAGATCGATATGGAGGCGCCGGTTGTCGTCGCCAAGGGCGCCGACCTCGTGGCTTTACGTATTCGTGAGATCGCGCGCGAGGCCGGGGTGCCGATACTGGAGAACCCTCCGCTTGCGCGCACGCTCTACGAAAAGGTCGCACTCGACCAGATGGTCCCGCCGAACCTTTACGCGGCCGTAGCGCAGGTGATTGCATTCGTGTACCGGTTAAAGAGAAAGACGATCGCGTAAATGGCTTCGGCTACCAGCGCACCGGCGCGCCCGAGCATCGGCCAACGGATCGCCGCGACGACCCCCGTCTTTGTTGCGGGCGCCGCGGTAACGCTGGTCTTTTTGATGATCGTGCCGGTTCCGACGCAGGTACTCGACGCGCTGCTGACGCTGAACATTACCGGCGCCCTCGTCATTATCGGCACCAGTCTCTATGCCGAGAACGCGCTCTCGTTCTCGGTCTTCCCGACGCTGCTGCTCATCGTGACGCTTTTCCGGCTCGCGCTGAATATTACGGCAACCCGCGCGATTCTTACCAACGGCTATGCCGGCGAGGTCATTCAATTCTTCGGTCAGGTCGTGATCGCCGGTAACTACGCCGTCGGTCTCGTGATCTTCCTCATTTTGGTCGTCATTCAATTCGTCGTCATCACCAACGGTGCGGGGCGCGTCGCCGAAGTCGCCGCGCGTTTTACCCTCGACGCGATGCCGGGCAAACAATTGGCGATCGATGCCGATCTCAACGCCGGCCTCATCACCGAGGCCGACGCGCGGCAGCGCCGCAAGGATATCCAGCGTTCGGCGGATTTCTACGGCGCGATGGACGGCGCGAGTAAGTTCGTCCGCGGCGATGCGATTGCCGCCGTCATTATCGTCGCGATCAATATTATCGGCGGCTTTATTATCGGCATCGTGCAGTTACACTACACCGTGCTGCAGTCGCTTGCTACGTTTACGTTGCTTACCGTCGGGGAAGGGATCGTGACGCAGGTTCCGGCGCTCTTGATCTCCACCGCGACCGGCATCATCGTGACGCGCGCAGCGGCCGAATCAGATTTCGGCGGCGAACTCACCAAACAGCTCAATTCGCAGCCGTTGGCGATCCTCATTGCGGCGGTTATGACCGGTATCTTCGGAATTGTCGGCCTCGCGCGCTTCTTCATGTTGCCGATGTCGGTGCTGCTCTTCCTGTACTATTTTTCGCGGCGTCGCGCCGGTTCGCCGGCAGTGCAGGCTGCGGCTGCAGCCGCGAAGGCGGCCGCAGTGGCGAAAAGCTCTCCGACGAAGCCCGCCGAGAGCGTTGTGCCGCTGCTTTCCTACGATCCGATGGAGTTGGAGATCGGCTTTGGCCTCATACCGCTCGTCGACGTGAACCAGGGCGGCGATCTCCTCGAACGCGTCACGCTCATTCGGCGCCAGGCCGCGCGTGAACTTGGAATCGTTATGCCGCCGATCCGCGTCCGCGATAATTTGCAACTGAAGCCCAGTGCCTATAGCGTCAAGATCTATGGCTTGGAGGTCGCTCAGGCCGAGGTGATGGTGAGCCGATTGCTTGCGATGAACCCCGGTACGGCGACGCAACCGCTCGACGGAATTGCGACGAAGGAACCCGCATTCGGTTTGCCGGCGCTCTGGATCCCCGAGTCGCTGCGCTCCGAAGCGGAGATGGCCGGCTACACCGTGATCGATCCGACCAGTGTAATCGCGACGCACCTTACCGAGCTCATTCGCGCGCACGCTCCGGATCTGCTGGGGCGCCAAGAGACTTCGGCGTTGCTCGATAATATCAAGACGCATTACCCGGTCGTCGTCGAGGAATTGGTTCCCGGGCTGCTCTCGGTCGGCGAGGTGCAGCGCGTCCTACAGAATCTGTTGCGCGAGCGAATCCCGATTCGCAATCTCGTCCTCATCCTCGAAACGATGGCCGACGCATCCCGCAACAGCAAGGATATCGATTTCCTCACCGAGCGCGTGCGCGCGGCGTTGGCGCGACATATTTCCTCGGAGTACGCCGAAGACGGATTGCTCTCGGTGATTACCGTCGATCCGCGTCTGGAGGCGCTACTTGCCGAGGCGGTGCGCCGCGGCGAAGACGCCTACGCATTGCTCGACCCGACGACGATCTCGCGCGTCTACTCATCGCTCTCACGGCAGATTGCCGTCGCGCAAAATGCGGGGCTGCAACCGATCGTGCTCGCGTCGCCCTCGGTGCGCCTCGCGCTCAAGCGGCTCACCGAACGCGCGGCACCCAAC
>JAKBCP010000169.1 GCA_021807645.1 bacterium | reverse complement strand
GCCGTTCTTTTTTCATCTTCGCGCCGTGCGCTACCGAGCGCTCGGATTCCTTTCCCCCGCACGCAAGGCACGGATATCGCCGGTTCGAATCGTGATCCCACGGGCGTCGAACCACTCCAAAAGCGGAACGGCGAATTTGCGCGAGGTGCCGATAAGCGTGCGAAACTCGGCGACCGTCATCTGCCGTCGCTCGCGTAAAAAATGCTCGAGGCGCGCGCGGATTGCGGCGAGTTGCGCGGCGCTGTAGAGATCCTCGCCGACGCGCACCAGCGTGCCGAGTGCGAGCAACGCGGAATAGGCATCGGCGATGCCGGCGACGTGCGCGGCGCGGAGTTCGTTCTCGAACGCAGCGGTTTGCACCGGGGTGAGCGCAGTGGGATCTTCGCGGTGCAGCAGCGCGGAGAAGAAGCGTTCTTGCTCGGGGCTCAGACGCACTTCGTGCCCGGGGAGAGCGTAGAATCCGGCGTGCATGGCGAGGCGCCCTTCGCCGACGAATGCCGTAAGATAGCGAAAGAGCAGCGCTTCATCGAACGCGAGTTCTTTCGCGAGCGCCTGCAGGGTGCGCCCCATCGCCCACGGCGCTTCTTCGTGCCGACGGGCGAGTTGGGTGACGATCCGTTCGAGCAACGCATCGGAGAGCGGCGCTCCGACGAACGCTTCGGGCTTTGCGAGCGTTCGCAGTTCGCCCGCAGCGAGCGCGGCTTCGACGATTTCATCGATCGCCTCGGCGCGAACGTTGAGTTTTGCGGCGAGCCCCTCGCGCCCGAGCCCGGCGAGCCCCGCTTCGGCGAGTGCGGCGCGTAGCGCCGTCGCATGCGCATCTTCGCCGACGATCGCTGCCGCTTCGATCCCCGCAATCTCGCCGCCGCCGAGAACGGTTTTCGGCGAGAGACGGCGCAGCACGAAGCGAACGCCGCCGAACGCCGTCGTCGGTGCACGAAGCAGCAAGCGCGCGGAGACGCTCTCCTCACGCTGCGGCACGCGCTCGAAGATCAGCGTCCCGAGTATCTCTGCAGCCCCGATCGAGGCGCGCACGGGGTTGCGCCGCCGTAAGAGCGGCAGCGCCTCGGCAAGCGGGGTAAACTGCACGGCGAACTGCGCGCCGGGTGCGAGCTCCGGGCCGGCGAGAACGCTGCCGCGCGCGAGCCGTTCGCGCGCAACGCCGGGGATATTGACGGCGACGCGCGCTCCTGCATCGGCACGTGGGACCGATTTGCTGAAGACGTGGAGGCTGCGTATGCGTGCGCGCAACCCGTCGGGTTGCAGCGTCACGCTTTCGCCGACGCGCAGACTCCCTTGCATCAGCGTACCGGTGGCGATCGTTCCGTGTCCGGGCAGCGTGAACGCGCGATCGACCGGAAGGTAGAGCGGTGCGTCGGCATTGCGCGGCGCGAGTGCGGCGAGTTGCGCGGCGAGCAGCGCGCGCAACGCGGGAATTCCCTCCCCGGTGATCGAGGAGAGCGCTTGCATCGGTGCGTCGGCGGCGATCGTTTCGGCGAGATCGCGACGGATCCGTGCGAAGGCCGCTTCGCGTTCGTCCGCATTGAGAAGATCGCATTTCGTGACGGCGATAACGACGCTGCGCACGTTGAGGAAGCGCAGGATCGCCAGGTGCTCGCGGGTCTGCGGCATGACGCCTTCGGTCGCGGCAACGACGAGCAACAGCACTTCCATGCCGCTCGCGCCGGCGAGCATGTTATGCAGGAAACGCTCGTGTCCTGGAACGTCGACGATTCCCGCGACGAACGCGCCTTCCTCGAAACGCGCGAACCCGAGATCGAGCGTCATGCCGCGTTCGCGCTCCTGCGCCCAGCGGTCGGGGTTCGTTCCGGTCAACCGTTCGACGAGCGTCGACTTTCCGTGATCGACATGTCCGGCGGTGCCGATGATGTGCATGCGTCGAACTCCTCGGGACGCTAGATACTTGCGGCGAGCGCGTCGGCGAGCGCGGCATCTTCGTGCGGCTGCACGCTGCGGAGATCGAGGAGCACGCTGCGCTCCTCGATGCGTGCGATCGTCGGTGGCCGCGCGTTGCGAAGGCGGCGCGCAAAGAGATCGGCGTCGTTCGCTTCGATCGCTATCGCCGCCGATTCCATCGTCGCCCCCGGCAGGGAACCGCCGCCGACTGCGGCGCGCGTCGCCACCAGGCGCCCGTGCCCGGTGCGCGCGACGATCGCTTCGCCGCGCCGCCGTAAGTCGTCGGTCGATGCCGCGAGCATGGCGTAGAGCGGAATTTCGAGCCGCGTCGGTTCGCTCTCGTGCAGGCGTGCGGTCGCGTCGAGCATCGCCAGCGTCGTCTTATCGACGCGCAACGCTCGCAGCAACGGGTTGCCGCGCATCCGTCCGAGCGCGAGCGCGCTTCCCACGAGCATTCCGCACTGCGGGCCGCCGAAGAGTTTGTCGCCGGAGATCGCGACGACGGCGACGCCGTCGGCGAGCGCTGCGCCGACCGTCCGTTCGCGGGGAAGCCCGAAGGCCGTCATATCGACGATTGCACCGCTCCCCAAATCCTCGACGAGCAGTACGCCGCTGCGCTGCGCTAAAACGGCGAGCTCCCGCGAATCGAGGTCTTCCACGAAGCCTTCGAGCGAAAAGTTCGAGCGATGCGTGCGCAGCAGCAACGATGTCTGCGGGGAGAGCGCGCGCTCGACGTCGGCGAGTCGCGCCTTATTCGTCGTTCCGATCTCGACCAAACGCGCGCCGCTACGTTCGAGAACGTCGGGAATGCGGAAGCCGCCGCCGATCTCCACCAGTTCGCTGCGCGCGACGATGCATTCGCGGCCGCGCGCGAAGGTATCGAGCAACAACAGCACCGCTGCCGCGCAGTTGTTCACGACGAGCGCATCTTGCGCGCCGAAGAGCCGCGCGAGTCGGGCGCTCACGCGCTCGTAACGCGAGCCGCGTTCGCCGGGCCCGAGATCGTATTCGAGGTTGGAGTAGCCCGCGCCGATCGTTGCGGCGGCATCGAGCGCGGCGCGCGCGAGCGGCGCGCGGCCGAGATTGGTGTGCACGAGAATGCCGGTCGCGTTGATCACCGGTTGAAGTTGTGCCGCTGCCGCCGCCTCCAACGCTGCCGCGAGCGCTCGCTCGAGATCGTAGCGCTGCCCGGCAGCGAGTGCCGCCCGCGCGCGGTCGAGCGATTCCTGTGCGATCGCCTTGATCGCGTCGCGCCCCAACGAGGATTCGTAACCCGCGACCGCCGGCTCGGAAAGCAAGCGATGCACGGCCGGGAGGCCGCGCATCACGTTCTCGTCCACCGCTGCGGCGAGTGCTTAGTTGAGGTGCCGGGCGAGCATCGAGTTGATCTGTGCCTCGGGCACATATCCGACGATGCGGTCGACGGCCTGGCCGCCCTTGAAGAGAATCAGGCAGGGAATGCCCGAGACTCCGTACTGCCCGCTCAACGACGGATTCTCGTCGGTATTGAGTTTGACGAATTTCGCCTTGCCTTCATGGCTGGCGGCGACTTTTTCGACAACCGGGGAGAGCATGCGGCACGGGCCGCACCAGGGTG
>JAKBCP010000168.1 GCA_021807645.1 bacterium | reverse complement strand
ACAAAGCGGAGGGCGAGAGCGGCGGCCCGAAATCTCCGCGGGCTATGACCACGCTCGCCCGCACCGCCCGCTACGCCAAACGGACCGCGCATCTGCGCGCCTCGACGATCCGCGAGATGCTGAAGGTAACCCAACAGCCCGACATCATCTCCTTCGGCGGCGGCCTGCCGGCACCCGAACTCTTCCCCCTCAAAGCGGTCGCCGAATGTACCGCCGAGGTGCTCGATCACTACGGCGCGACCGCGCTGCAATATAGCGTGACCGAGGGCGTGCCGGCGCTGCGCACGTGGGTGGCGCAGCGGCTCACGCACCGCTTGCAACGCACCTTTGCGTTCCACGACACCATCATCGTCAACGGCTCGCAGCAGGGGCTCGATCTCGTCGGGAAAGTGCTGCTCGATCCCGGCGATTACGTGGTGGTTGCGAACCCCACCTATCTCGGCGCGATTCAGGCGTTCGATGCCTATCAGGCGCGCTATCTGACCGTCGAGAGCGACGAGGAAGGCATGCTGCCTGACGCGCTCGAGCGCGTGCTCGCCGGCGCCGATGTGCCGCCGAAACTCGTCTATCTCGTGCCGAATTTTCAGAACCCCAGCGGCAGCACGCTGCGCGGCGACCGCCGCGAAGCGATCGTGCGAATCTGCGAACGCTACGACGTCGTGCTCTTCGAAGACGATCCCTACGGCGAATTACGCTTCGAAGGAAGCGATCAACTCGGGCTCTCTTCGTACGAAAGCGAAGGGACGGTTATTTATTCCGGTACCGCGAGCAAGACGCTCGCGCCGGGGGTGCGCGTCGCGTGGTTGGTCAGCAAAGACCACGAGTTACTCGAGAAAATCATTCTCGCCAAGCAAGGCGCCGATTTACAGCCGGGCACGCTGACGCAGCATATCTTTCTGCAGTATGCGTCGCGTAACGGCGGCGTTGAATACGAGGCGCATATCGCGCGCATTCGCCAGACCTATCACCGGCGTCGCGACGTGATGATCGGCGAACTCGCCGCGCATATGCCGCCGCAGATGCATTTCAATCGCCCCGAGGGCGGCATGTTTCTGTGGGCGCACCTCGACGGCGTGGACACCGAGGAACTGCTCGCAATCAGCGCCGAGCAGAAAGTCGTGTTCGTGCCGGGGGTGAGTTTCTACGCCGAGCGCGACGTGCACGACGGCATGCGCCTCAATTTCTCGAACGCTTCGGAAGAGAAGATCGCGATCGGGATCGAGCGGCTCGCCGGCGCGGTAAAAACCTACCTGCAGCGCTAGGCTGCTAGCCGGGGGCCACGCCTCTTGACTAGTTGACCTGTTTGCTCTAGTGTAGCCCTGATGCGGTATATTCCTGCGTTCGAAGCGAAGGCACATTTTTCGGCGCTTATCGACGACGCGGCGCGCGGCGAAAGCATCGTCGTAACGCGGCGCGGGGTACCGGTGGCACAAATCGGGCCGGTCGCCGAGTCGCAGGCCGATGCCGAGAGCGCGATCAGCTTTCTACTCTCGCAGAAAATACGACTTGGCATTCCCGTTCGCAAAGCGATCGAGGCGGGACGCAAACGGTGAGAACGGTGGTCGATGCCTCGGCGGTTTTTTCGTGGATCTTCGACGATGAGCGCGACGAGCTTGCGTTAGCGATGGCGCGTTTCGTCGTCGCCAACGGTGCCCACGTGCCGGCGCTCTTCACTAGCGAAGCGCAGAACGTTTTGGCCGTTGCCGTGCGGCGCAAACGAGCGACGACCGCCGAGGCAGGCGCGATCCTTGCGGCACTCGCGCGGCTGCCGCTGCGTGTCGAAACCAGCGGCACCGAACTCGGCTCTCCACGCGCGTTCGAAGCGGCGCTTCGCTGGGGAATCTCGGCGTACGATGCGGCGTATCTCGTGCTCGCCCAGGATCTCGACGCCACCTTGATGACACGCGATCGGCGTCTCAACGCGGCCGCCGAAAGCTCCGGCATGCGGTGGGCCTGCGCCGACTAGGCAACGCGATCTCGCTCGCTCGCCGCAGCCGAATGGTGGTAAACTCCTTACATAGTAGTAAGGAGTAAGGCAACACTTACCTCTCGAAGCAGCAACTAACCCTGCCCGCCGCGGTACGAGCGGCGCTAAACGTCACCGCAGGCGACGCGCTGATGTTTGAGATCGGGCCGGATGGCGTGCGCGTACTCCCGGCGCCGCGTCCGAACCGCTTTTCAGCGTTCGCCGGCCGGTACCGCGTCGGTGCGGGACGATCGCCGAAGGAAACCAATGCATGGTTGCGCGAGCTACGCGGCAACGAGGGCAAGCGTTGAGCCTTGCAGTCGACACCAACGTCATTATCGGTCTGGTCGCCGGCACGCAAGCGGCCGCCGAGCTCGCCTCAACCGTCCTTGAAAAGCACGCAGAGCGGCAGGGATTGCTGATCTGCCCGATCGTGTACGCGGAGCTCTTCGCACATCCCGGCTGGAGCAAAAAAGAAATGGACGCCTTTTTGCGTGCAACGACAATCGGCGTTCAGTGGGAGATTGCGCGCGAGGTGTGGGAAGCGGCAGGCAGCGCCTGGGCGGAGTACGCAGCGCGGCGAAAACGGCAGCCGAGCAGCGCTCCCCGAAGCCTGCTGGCCGATTTCGCAATCGGCGCACACGCCGCAGCGACCGGCGGTCTCATCACCGGCGATGCGGCCTTTTATCGCACGAACTTCCCCGACCTTCGCCTCATAACCATGTGATCGCGCGCCGCGAGCGGCGGATACCCGAACCCAACTCGAAGAAGATCCGGTGCCGCGCCTTCGACGAGGGAGTAGCGGTCGCCGCACTAAACGACTAGTCAGACTAGATTGACACCGCGCCCCCCTTGCCATTACCGTGGAAGGAGTGAAGGAGGGCCGTATGTTGGCAAAACGCACCGTTGAAGGGACGACGTGGCAGCTCCAGGATGCGAAGGCGCGCCTGAGCGAGGTCGTGCAGAACGCCCTCGAGGGAAGGCCGCAGGTCATTTCACGACGTGGTCGGGACGAAGTGGTCGTGCTTCGCCGCAGCGACTACGAGAGCGCTCTGCATCCCAAAGAAACGCTGGTGGAGCTTTTCAGGCCGGTTCGCGGCGCGGATGCCGACTTCGAACGGCGCAAGGATACGTCGCGAGGCTTTGAATTTTGAGCGGATTTCTTCTCGACACGTGTGCGCTTTCGGAACTCATGCGTACGTCACCGAATCCCGGCGTGGTAACGTGGTTCGAGCAGACCCCTGAACCGAGGATGTTTGCAAGCGTGCTGACGATCGGCGAACTCTATCGCGGGATCGAGCTTCTCGCGGCGGGCCGACGGCGCACTGCGCTGGAATCGAAGGTCGCAGCCTTCATCGATCGGTTCGGCGCGCGCATACTGCCGTTCGACGTTCATGACGCGGCGCGCTGGGGAAGACTCGACGCACAGAGCAGTTCGAAGGGGCGGACGCTGCCGATGACCGATGGAATGCTTGCAGCCGTAGCGCTGGAACGTCACCTGTCGATCGTGACGCGCAATTCGCAAGATTTCGACGGAACCAGTGCCCAGATCGTCAACCCC
>JAKBCP010000167.1 GCA_021807645.1 bacterium | reverse complement strand
GAGCATGTTCCAGCGATGGGCATCGACGCCGTCGCGTTGCAACTGCGAGAACGAGGTGACGCTCCAAACGTCGGCAGCGATCTCGAAATCTTTTTCGAGAAGATCCGCCCCGGCGATGACCTCGCGCAAAATCGCTCCGGAGCCGAAGAGTTGTACGCGCGGCGTCTTCTTGCCGCCTTGACCAGAACGTAAGAGATACATACCGCGCAAGATGCCCTCGCGCGCGCCTTCGGGCATCGCCGGATGCGCGTAATTCTCGTTCAGGAGGGTGATGTAGTAGTAGACGTCCTCCTGCTCTGCGAGCATGCGCCGCAGGCCGTCCTGAATGATCACCGCAACCTCATACCCATAGGTCGGATCGTAGGCGACGCAATTGGGGATGAAGGCGGCGTGAACGTGGCTGTGTCCATCCTCGTGCTGCAATCCCTCGCCGTTGAGCGTCGTGCGCCCCGAGGTGCCGCCGAGCAGGAAACCGCGCGTGCGCGAATCGCCGGCGGCCCACGCAAGATCGCCGATGCGTTGAAAACCGAACATCGAGTAGTAGATGTAGAACGGGATCATCGGCAGGTTGTGATTGCTGTATGCGGTTCCCGCCGCGATCCACGAAGAGAACGCACCGGCTTCGCAGATTCCTTCCTGCAGAATCTGGCCGTGCTTATCTTCGCGATACCACATCAGCTGCTCGGCATCTTGCGGATGATAGAGCTGTCCGACCGACGAGTAGATGCCGAGTTGACGGAACATGCCCTCCATACCGAAGGTGCGCGATTCGTCGGCGACGATCGGTACGACGCGCGGGCCGACTTCGGCGTCGCGCAGCAGCGAACTCAAGATGCGAACGAACGCCATCGTGGTGGAGATCTCGCGTTCTCCCGTGCTCTGGAGCTGCGCTTCGAAGGCATTGAGCTCGGGGACGGTGAGCGCAGTCGATTTGCGACGCCGCTGCGGCAGATGCCCTTGTTCGGCAAGTCGATCGCGCAGGTAGCGCATCTCGGCCGAGTTTTCGTCGGGTTTGAAGAACGGAATTTCGTCGATCTTGTCGTCGGGGATCGGAATGGAGAAGCGATCGCGGAAGGCGCGCATCTCCTCGAGATCCATTTTCTTGGCTTGATGCGCGATGTTGCGCGCTTCGCCGGCCTCGCCCATGCCGTAGCCCTTAATCGTCTTGGCGAGGATCACCGTCGGTGCGCCTTTGTGTGCGGCGGCGGCGGCGTACGCTGCATAGACTTTCAGCGGGTCGTGACCGCCGCGTTGGAGCGCCCACACTTGCTCGTCGGTCCAGGATGCGACCATCGCGGCCGTCTCGGGATAGCGCCCGAAGAATTGCTCGCGAACGTATTTCCCGTCGCGCGATTTGAACGTTTGGTAATCGCCGTCGACGCACTCCATCATCAATTGGCGCAAGCGGCCGTTGCTGTCGGCGGCGAGCAGCGGATCCCAGTTGCTTCCCCAAATGACCTTCAGGACGTTCCAGCCGGCGCCTTTGAAGAAACGTTCGAGCTCTTGAATGATCTTGCCGTTACCGCGAACCGGGCCGTCGAGGCGCTGCAGATTGCAATTCACCACCCAGATAAGATTGTCGAGCTTCTCGCGCCCGGCCAGCGAGATCGCGCCCAGTGATTCCGGCTCGTCCATCTCGCCGTCGCCGAGGAACGCCCAAACCTTGCGGTCGCCGTTATCTTGCAGTTCGCGATCGTGGAGATAGCGCATGAAACGCGCTTGGTAGATCGACATGATCGGGCCGAGGCCCATCGAGACGGTGGGATATTGCCAGAACTCCGGCATCAACCACGGGTGCGGATACGAGGAGAGTCCGTGTCCGTCGACTTCCTGGCGGAAATTCAACAGTTGCTCTTCGCTGATGCGCCCTTCGAGAAATGCGCGTGCGTAGAAGCCCGGCGCGGAGTGCCCCTGTAAGAAGAGCATGTCGCCGCCGAAGCGATCCGACGGCGCGCGAAAGAAATGGTTGAAGCCGACGTCGTAGAGCGTCGCCGCCGAAGCGAAGCTCGCGACATGTCCGCCGAGTTCGCTGCTGGTTTTATTCGCGCGAACGACCATCGCCATCGCATTCCAGCGCACGTAATGGCGCAGGCGCGCTTCTATGGCGGGGTCTCCCGGCATCGCCGGCTGGCGCTCCGGCGGAATCGTGTTAACGTACGGGCTTTCGAGGCCGAGCGAGACATGTGCGCCGCCGGCTTGCGCCTCGGCGACGAGCGTTTCGAGCAGCGCGCGGGCGCGTTCGGGGCCTTCGGCGGCGAGGACGCCGCGCAGCGCTTCGCGCCATTCGAGCGTCTCTTGGGGATCGGGTTGAGGGGTGTGCTGAGCGTCCATGCGCGCCAACTCACCGGTCGCGCCGCGCATCTCCTGCCTGTGGATCGAGCCAATTCTAGCCTAGGAGCGGGCCAATACTAGAGATTTTCGACCGCGCTCAGATCGACGCGCTCCTCGCGGAGCACGACCCCGATCGCGCCGAGAAGTAATGCGCCGCCGAGCAGAGCGAAGGCGGGAATCGGTTCGCCGAAGATCGCGAGTGCGAGCGCGCCGGCGATCACCGGTTCGAGCAGCGTCGCAAAGGAGACGGCGTTCGGGGTGAAGTGGCGGAGGCTCGCGTTGATGGCGGTGTGCCCGAGCAATTGGGAGATGAACGCCATCGCGAGGATACCCGCCCAGGCGCTCGCGGCGTGAAGCGGAGGCGCAGGTTGATGGGCGATCAGCGAGGCGACGACGAGGGCGAGCGCAGCCCAACTGAAGGTGCGCGTCACGATCGTGCGCGTAGTGAGCGCGGCGCGCACTTCGCGCACCAGAAGTAGGTACGCGCCGATAGCGCCGCTGCCGAGCAGCGCGAGCGCATCGCCGAGCAGCGCGTGCCCCGGAATCGGCGCCGGCGTACGGTCGATGCCGACGACGAGCAGTAGCCCGATTCCACCGACGATAAATGCAGCGGTTGCAAGCCGCGAGAGCGGGCGTTTGCAGACGATCGCATCGTAGAGCGCGGTCCAGATCGGGGTCGTCGTGACGAGGAGCGTCGATATCGCCACGGAGGTGTATTCAAGCGAGGCGATCCAGAGCGCGAAATGTGCGGCGAGTGCGAAGCCGGCGAATGCGAGCGTGCGGCTCGCGGCGGCACTTGGGCGCGCGCTGCGCGGCTGCGGGCGCAGCACGGCGAGCAGCAGCATCACCAGCGCAGCGATACTCAAGCGTGCCGCAGCGACGCCGATCGGCGTACCATCGAGCAGCGCGTAGCGCGCGAAGATCGCCGCCGCTCCGACGGCGATCTGTGCGAAAGCGAGAACCAACACCGCACGCGTCATGCGGCGGCGGTTGTGGGTTGCGGCGTCGACTCCCTGTTAGGTGTGCGCCGTGACGTCGCTGGGTTTGAGTTGAATGCGGAACCAATGCCCGGGATAGCCCGATTGATTCCAGACTTTCAGGAAGAGTTTCGTCGGCGCGGCGCCGGTCCAGCCGGAGAGCACCCAGTTCACGACGATATGCTGTTTCGGGTGCAGCGATGTTGCGGCGAGGATCTTCGTATTGGGGACGTTGATC
>JAKBCP010000166.1 GCA_021807645.1 bacterium | reverse complement strand
CGTATCGAGTGCCCGCGAGTATGGCCTTACGGGCTACGACGCCGCATATCTTGCGCTTGCACTTCAGTCGGGATATCCGCTTGCAACCGGGGACGAGCAACTTCGCAAAGCTGCACGGAATGCAAAACTCCTATGGAATGACGGTTCTTGAAATCATCCTCACCGAGATCGGTGCACTATCGTTTTCGTGCTCTTTGCTTCGATCTCGACGGCACGTTAATCGATCCGTATCCCGGCATCGCTCAGAGTATCGCCTTTGCGCTCGAACGGCTCGGGCGTCTCGATATCGACCGAACGGACTGCCGAGCGTTTATCGTCGTTTGACCTCGCCGACCGCTCGCGTGAAGCGCTAGCGAACCTCGGTGTAATCGCGCTCGCCGTTCGTCGGGTTGTAGCGGACTTCGAGGAGTTTGCCGCTGGTCGGGTCGACGAAGCGTTCCCCGGTCGGCTCCCACCCGGGGGCGTTGCGATCGATCTTCGGGCGATAGCGCGAGCTCTCGAAGATGACGGCGACGAGTACGATGGCGCCGATAATAAACCATTCGCTACCAAGCGGCCATAGATGATAATTTCCGAAGAAAAGCGTCGCTCCCGAGAGCACGAATACCACTGCAGCGACGAGAAGAGTACGTTTCAACATTGCTTACGCCTCCGGTTCGATAACGCACGCCGTTCCGTAGGCGACGATCTCGCTCATCATCTGTCCGAGCTCCGATGAATCGAAACGCATCGAGAGCACGGCATTTGCACCCATGCTCTGTGCGTTCTGCACCATGCGGTCGAGAGCGTGGCGACGCGCCTCTTCGAGCATCTCGGTATATTCGGTGATCTCACCGCCGCCGAGCGAGCGAAGGCCGGCCATGATATTGCCGCCGAGGCCGCGGCTGCGAACGACGATGCCGAAGACCTGTCCCTTCATCTCGCGAATGCGCGAACCGGCGACGGTCGGCGTGGTAACAACGAGCATATGAAACCTCCCTTTCGGCCATACCTACTCAAGTGGCGATGCGAAAGTTTCCGTCGCGAGGCTGAAAATCATAGGGGAACGACCATTCGATCGTTCCCCTATGACCTGCTGCACTCTCCTGAAGGAGGGTCTGGGTGCGCGCGGTGGAGGTCGCTCGCACCCATTTCCCCTCGTCGACGGCAAGCCGTTGTCGAGGGAAAGTTTATCGATGTTTCGTCGTTAATTGAGCCGTTTGAGTACGGCGGAGAAGCCCGATACGCGCGGGCCCCAGCCGCTGAATCCCGTTCCGAACTGCGTCGTTGCAATGACGCGCGTCATCGAGATCACCGGCTCTTGTGCTTCGACTACCGTTGTCGTGGTTTCCGAAGTCGCTTTCATAAAATTCCCTTTCGTTTTCGCGTCGCTCTGCGCGAATCGCAGCGCTAACGTACATCCCCTACTACGCGCACTCTACGATATTTGTTTCACCTCGAAAGAATAATTGTTGTAGATGAATGAATGATGAATAACGTGTGACATTCGCGCTTAAAAGCGGGAAAATATACGCAGTATAACGCGACCTACGTCGGCGATTCGTTCGCGCGGATCGACAGGGCGAGCGGCGAGGGACGCGAGCACCCGTCGCGCCCTCCGAGCCCTCGGATCGGGCTCGGAAGGCCCCGTCGGGCCGCCCAGCCCCCACAAACGCCGGGGGGAGCGAAACGTTGAGGTGGAAGCAAGCGTACTATAGGTGAGGTAACTTTCGTGGAACGACTCATTTTCGGCCCATTCGAGCTGGACGTCGAGCGGTTGGTGCTCAGCGCCGACGGCAGCCAGCTCGCCCTGGGCCCCAAGGTGGTAGAGACGCTGCTCGCGCTCGCCGAGCGCCCCGGGGAGATCCTTTCAAAGCAGGAACTCCTCGCTCGGATCTGGCCCGAGGGCTTCATCGAAGAGGCAAGCCTCTCCCAGAACGTCTACGTCCTGCGAAAGATGATGCGCGCCCATTGGAGCGGCGAGGTCATCGAGACGCTCCCGCGCCGGGGATACCGCTTCGTCGCGCCGATCGAGCCGGCGTCTGCGGCAACGACGGCTCAGCTATTCCCGCAGCAACCGGCCCTCGCCGCGCCCGCCCTTGCCGTTCCGACCGCGCAGCGCCGCTGGCTGCCCTCGGCCGTCGCCCTCGCTGCCGTCCTCGTTTTCGGCGCGCTTGGCCTGCGGCTCGTCGCATTGCGGGGCGATGCGCAGACCCGCACCCTCCCTCCGAGTGCCCAGCGCCTCTACGCGTTGGGGCGTTACTACTGGAACGAGCGGAGCCAGACGAGTCTCCTGCGGAGCCTCGCCTATTTCCACCGCGTCGTCGCCCTCGCGCCGCACGATCCGCGCGGCTACGAGGCGCTTGCATCGGCCGAGGCGATGATGGGCGATTACGGCTACGGCGTTCCCGCTCGGGATTATTCTGCAGCCGGGAAATATGCGCGGGAAGCGATCGCGCTCGACCCCAACGCCGGCGAGGCGTATGCGGCGCTCGGCGCGATCGCGCTCGACCGGCACGACTTTGCGAGCGCGAATCGTCTCCTCCGGAAGGCTGTGAAACTGGCGCCGAAGGATGCGCCGGCGCGCGAGTGGCTCGGGATACTGCGATTGAATAACGGTGATGCCGCCGCTGGGTACCGCGATTTACGCCTCGCCGCTCGCCTCGATCCGCTCTCGACGGCGACGACGGCATGGCTCGCACAAGCGGCATATTTCGATCGCCACTTTCACCAGGCGATCGCCTACGCACACCAAGCGCTCGATCTCGATCCGCACCGCCTCGACACCATGACGACGATCGGGCTAGCGCAAGAGGCGCTTGGAAAGGATCGACAGGCGACGAAAACCTTTGAAGCCTTCTCGGGGCGTTGTGAAAGTTGCCGTAACGAAGGCGCCGCGCTGCTCGCCGATCTCTACGCGCGCGAAGGAAAGCGTGCGCTCGCGCAACACGAACTCGCACTCGCGCGTGCCGACGTGCACGACGTCGGGCGCGACGACTTAGCGTTCGCTTTTGCCGCACTTGGGAAACGCGGCCGGGCATTAGCGGTACTCGCACATGCCGGCGCCGCAACGCATCTCGCGTTCGAGATGGATCCGCGCTTCGATAGCCTGCGCGGATTCCCGCTCTATCGCTCGGTTCCACGCGTCTCTTCGTGAGCGCGCCACCGCTGCGCGGTCATCAATCCGCGCGCTCGACGCTCGACGCCCATGTCGAAGCGCTGCTCGAGCACGGCCGTATCGACCGACGGGTGAAAGAGCTCGTCGGCGTGATGGTCGCGTGGCTCAACGCCTGCGAGTATTGAATGGACGTCCACGGCGCTTTGGCAAAGCGTCTCGGCGTCGACGAAGAGGTCTTGCACAATCTTTCGGATTTTGCGACGAATCCGCGATTTTCGGATTTCGAACGTTCGGTATTGGCGGCGACGGTCTCGCTCACGAGAGAACCGCGCGCGTTACCGCAGAAGCTGCGGACGATGCTGGTTCAAGAGTGCGGAGAGGACGGCTTCGAAGAGATCGTCGCAACGATTGGATTATTTAATTATCTGACGCGCCTGCACAAAGATCGGAA
>JAKBCP010000165.1 GCA_021807645.1 bacterium | reverse complement strand
CCGAAGAGCGTTAGAAGCCATGGAAAATGCAGCGATTGAGAGCGTCTTCAAATCCTACGACGTCAGAGGGGTCTTTCCATCCGAGATTAACGTCGACTTAGCCTATAAAATCGGCCGCTGCTTCGTCCCGCTGCTCGGGGCAAAGCGCATCGTCGTCGGCCGCGATATGCGCCCGAGCGGCGAAGATCTCTTCGCGGCATTGGCTCGTGGAGCGACCGAGGCCGGCGCCGATGTGGTCTCGATCGGGCTCGTCTCTACCGACGCCCTCTATTTCGCCGTCGGTAAGTATGGCTTCGACGGCGGCGTGATGATTACCGCATCGCATAACCCGGCAAAATATAACGGCATGAAATTCACGCGCTCGGAGGCCCAGGCAATTTCCTTTGAAGGCGGCCTCAAGGAGATTCGCGACCGCATTCTCGCCGACGATCTGCCGCCGAAAGCATCGAAGACGGGCAGTATCTCGGAGCGCTTCGTGCTCGATGACTTCGCCGAACACGCATTGAGTTTTGTCGACCGCGCGAAAATTAAACCGTTTAAAATCGCGATTGACGCCGGAAACGGAATGGCGGGAGCGACCGTGCCGCACGTCTTCAAACATCTCCCTTGCACGGTCGTGCCGCTATTCTTCGAACTCGACGGAAATTTCCCCAATCACCCCGCAAGCCCGATCGAACCCGAAAACATGCTCGATCTCCAGGCCGCGGTCCGCAAGCACGGTTGCGACCTTGGGGTCGCGTTCGACGGCGATGCCGACCGCATGTTCTTAGTCGACGAACGCGGCGAACTCATCGACGGAAGCACCGTTACCGCGCTGGTTGCCATCAGCACGCTCAAACGTTATCCCGGGGCGAAGATTCTCTACAATCTCATCTGCAGTCGCAGCGTGCCCGAACAGATCCTCGCGCACGGCGGCGTTCCCGTCCGCTCCCAGGTCGGGCATTCGATCATCAAAAAAATCATGCGCGATAACGACGTTGTTTTCGGCGGAGAACATAGCGGGCATTTCTATTTCCGCGACAACTGGTATGCCGACTCCGGAATGATCGCCCTGATGTCGTGCCTGGAGCTTTTTAGCGAGAGCCCCGCAACCGTCAGCGCGACCATCGCGCCGATCGACACGCGCTATCGTTCCGGCGAAATCAACACCCACGTCGAGGATACCCAGGAGACGCTCCGGCGGCTCGCCGAGGCGCATGCCGACGCCGAGATCGACCACCTCGACGGGCTCACGATCTCCTACCCTCACTGGTGGATGAACGTCCGGCCATCTAATACCGAACCCTTGCTGCGCCTGAACGTCGAGGCGGACGACCGTGCGAGCATGGAGCGGGAACGGGACGCCGCGCTTGCGCTCATTCGAGGAAAGTAGCGGCGCCGAAACCCCGGCCGCGCTACCGTGGTTGATGCGGAGTTACGCACCTCAACCAAACCATGAAGGATGACCGTAGAATGACCGCAACGACCTCGTTTCTCCATCGCACCCGCGTCGATATGCCGGTGCAGGGCCGCGAGCGCCTGATCGCGCTCCTCAACGCGACCTTAGCGACCGCACTCGATTTCAAGACGCAGATCAAGCAGGCGCACTGGAATGTTGCCGGCCCGCACTTTATCGCGCTCCACGAGTTCTTCGACACCCTCGCTGCCGAAGCTGAGGCCGCCGTCGATCTCATCGCCGAGCGCGTGCTTCAACTCGGCGGCACGGCACTCGGCACCGCCAAGATCGCAGCGGAACGCTCGATTCTCGGCGAGTACCCGCACCATGCCGTCGATGGAAAGCAGCACCTCGAGGCGCTCGCCGAACGAATGGCGATCTTCGCCAACCATCTCCGCGAACAGATCGATGCGAGCGCGAAGCTCGGCGACCAGGCGACGGCAGATATTTATACCGAACTCTGTCGGGCCGCCGATAAGAGCCTCTGGATGCTTGAAGCGCATCTGCGAACCGCATAGCGGCCATCTATTTGAGCGCATTGAAGAACGTTAGCGCCGATGCAATGCGGCGATACGACCGGACGCGCGACGAACTCGTCGCGCGTCTCCTCGTTCTGGAAGAAGCGCTCGGCGAACGCGAGAGCGCGGCGGTTCGCTCCGCGCGCGAAATGCTCCAGCGCGGAAAATTCGTTTTGGCGGTCGTCGGTGAATTCTCGAGTGGAAAATCCTATCTGCTTAATGCCTTGTTGGGAAAATTCAGGCGCGAGAGCTCCGGCGATACGCAGCGCCTCGTCGGGCTCCTCGCCGTCGATATCAACCCATCGACGGCGACGATTACCGAACTCGAGAACGGCGAACGCGACGAGGCGACCGCGTTCTACGAGAGCGGCCGCTCCGAGCGTATTCCGCTCGATCGGCTCAACCGCTTTATCGCCGTCGGTTCCGGGGATGTCGGCACGCTCCACGCCGCGACCACCGACGAAGGCGACGCCCCGACGCGCGTTCGCGTCACGACGCCCTCGGATTTTCTCGCGCGCGGTTTTCTCGTCGCCGATACTCCAGGTCTCGCTTCAGCGAACCCCGCCCACCGTCGAGCGACCCTGGGCTTTCTTCCCGGTGCCGATGCGGTGCTGTACCTCATCGACACGCAGCAGCCGTTTAGCGAAGGTGACGCGTCGTTTTTAGGTATCGTGCGACGCCACATCGACAGCATCTTTATCGTTCAGACCAAAATCGATCTTTGGAGCCGCTTGAGTGCCGATGGTCGCCCCGCGTGGCAGAATGCCACCGAGCGCATCGAACGGCTCGCCGCGATTCACGCGCCGGGAACCTTCGTCTATCCGCTCTCGGCGCGCGATTACGTCGAAGGGAAGTTCGACGAAGATCCCGCCCGCGTCGAATCCAGTCGTTTCCTCCCCTTTCTTGAAGCGCTCGACGCATCGTTGATCGCGCGGACCGGCCGTTCGCGCCTCCGTCGCGCGCGCGATGCTGCGGCGCGCGTCGGCACGGATGCAATCGCGCACATCGATGGCGACCTTGCGATGCTGGCGCTCTCCAGAGATCGCCTGCAGGCCGAATTACAAGCTCGCACGCCGAAGCTCGTTTCCCTCGACGAGCGTATTTCGATGCAACGCCGCCTCCTCGTCGAGGAGGCAAAGAAACGGCGTACGTTGCTCTCCGATGAAAGCGCCGCCCTTGCCGAGGAGCTCGAACTCGCGCTCGCGCAGGCCTTCGATACGACCGATATTGCGAAATTGCGCGATCGCGCGCGCTTGCACGTAGTGGTCGATCGCGTGACCGCACAGGCCGTCGAAGCCTTTGCAAAGCGCATCGCGCTGCTTGCGGTAGAGCCGATCGAGGAGATCGAGCGCAGCGGCGGCAGCGATATTCCGCTACGTTTCTCGCTCGTCGAATCGGCGGCCGCCGCCTTCGGAGGACAGCCGGGAACCAGCCTCTGGAGCGGCGAGCCCGCTGCGGCGATCGCCGCAACGATCGTGCTCGATGCAATCGGCGGCCCGGCGATCGTGCTCGTGCATGCGATCTCGATGCGTTTTGCCGCCGCTGCGAACGAGACATACATGAAGCGCGAACTGATCGCCGATCTACGCACGTCGATCTTT
>JAKBCP010000164.1 GCA_021807645.1 bacterium | reverse complement strand
ATTCGGCGCGGCGACGCTATGACGCGCGTGACGCTGGAGCCGCGCGCAACCTAAGAACCCGTACCCTGGTAGCGATTGAGCCCGATTCTCCACACGACGTAGGAGATTCCGGTCCACAGCAGACCGACGAGCGGCGTTAGGAGCCCGACTTCGGGAGAGAGCCCGAACGCCGCATCGTGTTTCCCGAGGAGATAGCTCGCCGGGAAGTAGTTCATGAATGCAAACGGCAGTATGTAGGCGAGCACGATCCGCACTGCGCGCGTATAAATGCTGATCGGATAGCGTGTAAAATCTTGCTCGAGCGACATGACCGCCCAGCGCAACGTATCGACGCGGATCAGCCAGAACGAAAGCGATGCAACGAAGAGCGAGATGCCGAGATCGATGCCGGCTCCGCCGCAAACGACCGCTGCGATGACGAGCACCGTCGGTACCGATAGCTGAATTCCCGCAACGCCGGTTGCGATCGCGAGGGTAACGACGCCGAGGATGAACCCGTCGGGAAAGGTGCGCGAGGGAACGGTGAGGACTTGGAAGAGCGCGTCGAACGGGCGGACGAAGAAGCGGTCGAATCGACCTTCGCGAATATATTCCGGGACCGATACGACGTTAAAGAAAAGTGCGTTGTGAAGTTCGTGCGCCGTCATCCAAAGCGCGTAGAGAAAAAACATCTCGCGCAGGTTCCAGCCGTTCATCGACGGGAAGCGCATCATCGTCACGGCGAGTGCGTCGAGCGCCGTGCCATGGTAGACGATCGTAAAACCGAGCCACATGAAGAAGTCGGCGCGGTACTCGGCCATCGTCAGGAGATTGATTCTCCAGTACTGCAGGTAGGCGGCGAGCATACTCGTTAGCCGCCCTGAACGACGACGCGCCGGGCGGCGGCCCGCCAGAGAAGATAGGAAGCCGCAGCGGTCACGGCGAGCCACGCGGATTGAACGACTAGCGCATTTGCCCATTGCCGGGGCGGGATGATGCCGATATAGATCAGCAGCGGCGTCGAGTAGATTGCTGCGAACGGGAGCGCGAAGACCGCACGGCCGAACCAACCCGGAAAAAATGCAAGCGGGAGGATCTGTCCGCTGAGGAGGTCGGAGATCCAACGAACGATCAGCTGGAGCCCGAAGGTCTCGAGCGTCCAGAACGCGACCCCATTCAGGAGGAAGTTGACGAAAAAGTTGACGCCGTATCCCAACGCGAACGAGAGCAGGAAGACCGCGAGCGTCGCGGCCGACGGGACGTCGATATGCACCAAGAGCAGCGAGAACACCAGCGACGGAACGATTGCCAGCGCATGCACGAGCGTTTGGCCGAACCCATCGCTAAAATACGCGAACGGAACGACGATCGGTTTCATGAGGTCGAGTGCGATACCGCCTTCGCGCAATTTCTCGCGGATGACGCGCGTGCCGTCGACCTCGAGAACCAACGACATCAACATCGCGACGGTCGCATAGGTAATCATCGAATGCAGCGGCAGGCCCATCGGCGCGACGTTGCGTGCGTAGAGTGCCGTCCACAGCGACCGCAAGAGATAGACCCGCAGCACCAAGGAACCGACCTCGGCGAGCAGCTCGATGCGATAGGTCGCCTCGCGCGCGAAGGCTTTGCGCGCGTACTCGAGATACGGGGCGAGCGCGCTCACGAAGGAGGACGCTTTTTCGTCGCTTCCTTGCGGCGATGCTCCATTTCCTGAAGCTCGAGCATCATTGCATCGACGACGCCGCCGACATCGGCAACCTGCTGTTGCGGCGGTTCTTCGCCGACGCGTCGCGCCACCGGCTTGGTGCTCCGTTCCCCGTCGATACGCGCGTCGGTTGCGTGGAACCTTCGCAGAAATCGCGAGTACGCGGCCGCGGCCTTGGCGTGCGCGGAGGAGCCGGCTTCGACGTTAAAGACGCTCTCGAAGAAATTGAGTCGTTCGGCGAGTTCGGCGGCTTTCTCCGGCCCGAAGATCGCCGCCGGATTCCCGGCTGCGATATGCTGCATCGGAACGCTCGCTCCGCGAGCGAGCCGCGCGTTCACGTGAACGATCCCACCGAACGCGACGCCGCTTCCGCTCTCCATATGTGCCCCATTGAAGACGCGCGCCCCCGATGCGACGAAACATCCATCGTCGATTCGCGCGCCGACGACGTAGGCACCGGGGCCGACGATGCAATCCTTACCGATCTGCGTCGGAAACTGCAGCACTTTCCCGCCGCTGCTTTTGATGACCGCGTTCTCCATGATGACGCTTCGCGCGCCGATCTCCAACGGCGCGCCCTCGGCGGTGATGACCGCGCCGTGAAGGATCGCGCAATCGGGGCCGACGACGACTTCACCCGAGAGCACGGCACTCGGCGCTACGTAGGCGCTGGAATGAATCTTCGGCTTCCCTCCGCCGCTGCTGAAAATCATGCGCTGCGTTCCTCTCCTGCGTAACCCTGCGTGTAAATGTGTCGGATGATCCCTTCGAGTTCGGGCTCTTCGATGGCGATGTCCTCGACGCTATAGCGCTCGCTGACCTCGCGAACTAGGCGATCGGCGCGCTGGGACGACCGATCGAAAACGAAGCGCGCCGAGATGCCGTCGCTGCCTTCGAGGCGGGCACCGGGAATCGTCGGCGCCGGAGTCGGCTCGGTGAACCGCACCACGAGCGTGCGTTCGCGCCCGTATTCATTCTTTATCCGTTCGATCGGCCCGTCGAAGATGATGCATCCGCGATCGATGAGGACGATTCTCCGGCAGAGGCGCTCGACATCGGCGAGATCGTGCGTGGTGAGGATGACGGTCGTCGCCTGCTCGCGATTGATCCGCTCGACGAAGGTGCGAATCGCTTCTTTCGCCACCACATCGAGCCCAATCGTCGGTTCGTCGAGATAGAGAATCGGCGGTTCGTGCAGCATCGCCGCGGCGAAGTCGCCGCGCATGCGCTGGCCCAGCGAGAGCTGACGGACCGGCGTACGCAGAAATTCGCCCATCTCCAGCAGCTCGATAAAGGCATCGAGCGAGCGCCGATAGCGTTGGATGGGGATGCCGTAGATCGCGCGGAGCAGCTCGAAAGAATCGACGAGCGGCAGATCCCAATAGAGTTGCGTACGCTGTCCGAAGACCACCCCGATATTGCGTGCGTTCTCCCGGCGCTTGCGGTGGGGGACGACTCCCGCCACTTCGATCTCGCCGCTGCTGGGAACGAGAATGCCCGTGAGCATTTTGATGGTGGTCGATTTCCCCGCGCCGTTGGGGCCGATATAACCGACGAGTTCGCCGCGTTCGATCTCCATCGAGACGCCGGCAACGGCGACGCGGTCTTCGTAAACCGGCGCGAAAAGCCCGCGCAGCGCGCCGAGCGCCCCGGGAGAGCGCTTCGCACTTCGGAAGACTTTGCGGAGTTCGCGCGTTACGATCAGCGGCACGCCGAGACTCTTCGCCATATGCGCGGCGGCCGCCCTCGCCGCCCCAGCGCAGAAAAAAAACGAGCCGCGGGGGGCGGCTCGTTTCTACGGAAAACAAAAACGCCGGGCTTAGGCGGCTGCCTTCTTCCGGCGTGCTGTCGCTTTCCGTGCGCGCGGTTTGCTCA
>JAKBCP010000163.1 GCA_021807645.1 bacterium | reverse complement strand
TGCCTTCATCGGTTTCGGCGCCACTTTTGGGCGCGCCGGCAATTTTGCCGCCGGAATCGAACCGAAAAGCTTCTTCACCATGGCGATCGTCGAATGCGGGTCGACATCGCCGACGATGACGAAGATGGCATTATTGGGGTGGTACCACGTGTTGTAAAAATCGATCAGTTGCTTGTGATTGATCTGCGTCGAGAACGTCTTGATGGTTCCCAGGGTGTTATTTCCATAGGGGGTACCGACGTAAACGGCTTTTTGAATCTTCATCAGCATCCGCGAAATCGCGTTGCTGTTATCTTGGGTAACTTCTTGTTCGATCGCGCCGCGTTCTTGGTTCCACTGATTTTGGGCCATGAGCAAGCCTTGGGCGCGCGAAGCTTCGAGGCGCAACGCGACGTCGAGATACTGCGACGGAACGGTGAAAAAGTATTGCGTCATTTCAGCTTGCGTGTCGGCGTCGAAATCGCCGCCGGTGAGGCCGATAATTTCGGTAAGCTGATTTGCCGAAATCGTTTTGCTTCCGCGGAACATCATGTGTTCGGTCGCGTGTGCGAGGCCGTCGAGCGGCTCTTCATTCGAGCCGACTTTGTAATTCATCATCGTCGTCACGACCGGGGCGAGCGTATCGCGCACGACCACGACTTGAAGACCGTTTGATAGCGTCGTACGCGTGACGTTTGAATCGGCGCGCGCCTGGCCCATGAGGGCGAACCCAAGGGCGAGCGCCGCCGCGAACGCGACGAGCGGGCGAGTGAATCGCACGATAGGAGGACTCCTTCAATTATAGAGAGCGATGCGCCTGAGTTTACTGCTTCCTTACGAAGAAAGTTGCAAATCCCGCAAATTTTGTTCGGCGAGCAGCGCCGACCGAAGTCCGGCGTTCCCGGGTTCTCGTAATTCGGGGTCTCGGTCGAAGATCTCGCGGGCAACCGCTGCGGCCGCCAGAAAAAGCGGACGGTCGGCGATCGGGTCGCCGTAGCGCATACCGCTGCGCCCCGACTGCAAGAGACCCGCGAGTTGCCCGCCACCACGCAGTTCGAGATCGCGCTCCGCGATCGCGAAGCCGTCGGTGCTCTCCAATAGGAATTCGAGCCGTGCGCTCTGTGGGGCATCATCGGGATGGACGAGCAGGCAGTACGAAGCGGCACCGCCGCGCCCGACTCGGCCGCGCAATTGATGGAGTTGCGCGAGCCCATATCGGTGCGCGTCGAGGACGAGCATAACGACGGCATTGGGCACGTCGACCCCAACCTCGACGACCGTCGTCGCAACTAATACATCGATTTCGCCTGCCGTAAAGCGCTTCATCGTACGATCCTTCAGATCGGCGTTCATGCGCCCGTGTAACAATCCCACCCGCAAACCCGCAAGCGGCCCGGCAGCGACGCGCGCCGCCTCCTCGACCGCGCCGATCGGCCCCATACCCTCTTCCTCGTCGCTCTCGATCGCGGCGCAAACGACGTAGGCCTGCCGTCCATCCCGCTCGACCCGCTCGCGGATAAACCGATAGGCGCGATCGAGCCGGCTCATGCGCAAGACAAAGGTTTCAATCGGCGTCCGTCCCGGCGGTAACTCGTCGATCGAGGAGATATCGAGCCCGGCGAGCAGCGTTTGCGCGAGCGTTCGCGGAATCGGCGTCGCCGTTAAATGCAGCGTGTGCGGCGTTCCGCCCTTCGCGCGCAGCCGCGCACGTTGCTCGACGCCGAAGCGATGCTGTTCGTCGATGACCACGAGCCCGAGGCGCATGAATTCCGTGCTCTCCGTCAGCAGCGCGTGCGTCCCCACCGCGACCGCGGCTTCGCCGCTTGCGAGCCGTCGCAATGCCTCCTTGCGCTCCGAGGCGCGCTGACTACCGAGGATCGGCTCGACCGCGATCCCAAAAGGAACCAGGAGCGGCCCAAGCTTCTGCGCGTGCTGTAGTGCGAGCAACTCCGTCGGCGCCATGAGCGCCGACTGCACGTTATTGCGCGCCGCAACCAACATCGCAGCCGCCGCGACGAGCGTCTTTCCGCTGCCGACATCGCCTTGAACCAAGCGGTTCATCGGCATAGCACCGGCGAGATCGCGCGCGATCTCGCCGATGACGCGGCGTTGCGCCCCGGTGAGCGGAAACGGAAGATTTTGCTCGAGCCGATCGACCGACTCCTGCGCATCGGACATCGCTTCGGCACCGCGTTCGAGCGACCGCAATGCGCGCCGACGTAGCGAAGCATACGCATGCACGAGAAATTCTCCGTAGGCGAAGCGTTCGCGCGCGCGTTGTGCCTGCTCCGGGCTATCGGGAGCGTGAATGCTGCGATAGGCCGCTTCGAGCGGCTCGTAGCCGGTCGCACGGAGATAGAGAGGCGGAATCGGATCCGCCGGCGCCTCCTCAAGCAGGCGGGGAAAATTTCGCGCGATCGCCGCCGCGATCGTCTTACTGGGCAACTCGGCAACGGCGTGGTAGACCGGGACGAGCGCCCCCCGATACGCCTCGTCGGGGCCGAGAATCCGATACGTGCCCACGCTGACGACGGGGCCCGCCAGCGAACGCTCCACGCGACCGCGGACGAAAAGCCGCATCCCGTTTTTAAAGCGTCCGATCGCATAACGATTTCGTCCGATCCATTTCGCACGAAACACGCCGCTCTCGTCGCGCAGATCGACTTCGACGATCTCGATATTTCGCGCTCGTCGCTCTCGTACCGCGATCGCCGTTCCGACCGCGTTCTCCTCTCCGCCGCGCGTGCCGAGCGCGACGGACGGCGTCGCCTCGCGAAGGTCGTCGTACCGGAACGGAAAGTGTTCGAGGAGATCGCGCGGCGTTGCGATCTCCAAAGCTGCAAATGCGAGTGCGCGCTTCGGCCCGATGCCGGCGAGATCGCGCAGCGTCATCGTTTCGCGCGTTGTAATAGGTGCGTCCCCACGGCATCGGGATCGATTCCGCGCGCTTCAAGTAAGACCAGCAGATGAAAAATGAGGTCGGCGGCTTCCCAAATAAGCTCGTCATCATCGGGATTTTTTGCGGCGATGACGACCTCGGTTGCCTCCTCGCCGATCTTCTTTCCGATTCGGTCGACGCCGTCACGCAACAGACGCGCGACGTAGGAGTTCTCCGGGTCCGCGGTACGGCGCTGCGCGATCGTCACCCGCAGCCGATCGATCGCACGGCGGAGATCGCCGGCCGGGGTATCCGGTGCGAGCAGCGGGTCGTGAAAACAACGCGCATTGCCGGTATGGCATGCCGGCCCCTCAGGGATCACGTAATAGCAGAGCGCATCGCGATCGCAATCCGTGGCGACCGCCACCACATGCTGACGATTTCCCGACGTTTCGCCCTTGCGCCAAAGAGCGGCGCGGGAGCGACTGTACAGCACGGTTTTGCGCGTTGCCAACGTCTCCTCGAGCGCGACGTCGTTCGCCCACGCCAACGTCAGCGGCTCGCCGCTGCGCGCATCGCAGATCACCACGGGCATCAGCCCGCGGTCGTCCCAGTTTAATCCGTCGGTTGCCACGGTCGCAGCATTATGCCTCGCTCGCGCAGTTCTTGCTTGAGACGCGGAATAGCGATCGTACGGTCGTGAAAGACCGAGGCCCCCAATGCCGCGTCGGCAG
>JAKBCP010000162.1 GCA_021807645.1 bacterium | reverse complement strand
TTGCCGATCCGGTCGCCGGCGATGCCCGCCGCGGCAAGCACGCGCTGGGTTCCGTCGGTGGCGATGAGGGTATGGCCGAGCTCGACGTAGCGGCGCATAATCGGCACCGCGCGCTCCTTCTCTTCGTCGGCAATGGAAACGAGAATGCGCCCGCCTCGTTCGGGCAGCGCGATTCCGGCTCCGAGAAAGCCTTTGCGCAACGCCCCGGCAAAGGTCGCATCGATCCCGAGGACCTCGCCGGTCGATTTCATCTCCGGGCCGAGAATCGTTTCGACTCCGCGCATTTTCGCAAACGAAAAGACGGGAACTTTGACCACCGTGAAGGGCGAACGCGGGCGCAGGCCCGTCCCATACGGGAGATCGGCGAGCCGAGCTCCCAAAGCGATGCGCGTCGCCGCCGCCGTCAAGTTGACGCCCGTCGCCTTCTGAATGATCGGCACGGTGCGCGAAGCGCGTGGGTTCGCCTCGATGATGTAGAGCTTCCCTCGGTGAATGACGAATTGAATGTTGATCGATCCGCGAACGCCGAGTTCGCGGGCGATCGCCAGCGTTACCTCGGTGATATGCCGTTCCATCGCCTCGTCGAGCGATGGGGCCGGGTAGACCGAGATCGAGTCACCGGAGTGAATGCCGGCGCGTTCGATATGTTCGAAGATGCCGGGAATCAAAATATCTTCGCCGTCGAAGACGGCATCGAGCTCCACTTCGAGCCCCTCGAGATAGCGATCGACGAGTAACGGAGCGTCGGCGGCAATCGCGGGTGCCGACTCCACGTACGAAGCGAGTTGCCCCTCGTTGTAGACGATCTCCATCGCGCGGCCGCCGAGCACGAACGAGGGCCGCACGAGGACGGGAAAACCGAGTTCGCGCGCGATCGCGCGCGCCTGCCGAAAGCTTCGAGCGGCACGCCCCTCCGGTCTGGCGACGCCCAAGCGAGCGAGCGCGGCATCGAACTGTTCGCGATCCTCGGCCATGTCGAGCGTCGCGCGATTGCTTCCGACGATCGGAACGCCGCGCTCGGTGAGCTCCGCTGCAAGTGCAATCGCCGTTTGACCGCCGAATGCAAGCATGACTCCGCGCGCTCGAGTCGAGCGATACGCCGCTTCGACCTCGTCGGCTCCGGGAGGTTCAAAGATCAGCGCATCGGAGATATCGAAATCGGTCGAGACCGTTTCGGGATTATTGTTGACGACGACCGGTGCGAGCCCGGCGTCGCGAAGCGCCCACGCTGCGTGCACGCAGCTATAATCGAATTCGATACCTTGACCGATACGAATCGGTCCGCTCCCGACGACCACGACCGCCTCGCGCGCGGGGACGCGCATCTCGTCGCTCTCGCCGCGCGAAAGATAATAATAGGGCGAGCGCGCCGGAAACTCCGCCGCCGCCGTGTCGACCATGCGGAACGAGGCAGGGGGAGCGGCGGGACGCTCCGCGCTCCCGGTAAGAGCACGAATACCCTGCGATGAGTAGCCGCTGCGAAAAGCACGCTCGATGTCGTCGGGGTCGTGGCGTTCGTGCAGGCGACGTTCGAGCGCAACGAGATCGCCGACTTCGTCGAGCCAAAAGCGATCGATGCCGCTCGCCTCGTGTAAACGCTCGATGCAGACACTCCGATCCGGACTGCGGCGAAGCAACTCGGCAACCGCGAAGAGCCGCTCGTGTGTCGGGTTTGCGACAACGGCCATCAATTGGTCGTCACTCCACTCGCGCATCGCTCCACCGGCCAGGCTCTCGCGGCCGATATCGAGGCCGCGAACGGCCTTTAAGAGCCCGGCGGCAAAGCTGCGACCGATACCCATCGCTTCGCCCGTCGATTTCATCTGCGTGCCCAGCAAAGTGTCGGCGAGCGGGAATTTATCGAACGGCCATCGGGGAAACTTCACGACGACGTAATCGAGCGTCGGCTCGAATGCCGCTTTCGTGATTCCCGTGACCGGGTTCGGAATCTCTTCGAGCCGTTGTCCCAGCGCGATGCGTGTGGAGATTTTTGCAATCGGGTACCCGGTCGCCTTGCTCGCCAAAGCCGACGAACGCGAGACGCGTGGGTTCACCTCGATAATTGCATATTCGCTACTCGTCGGATGGAGCGCAAATTGAATGTTGCAACCGCCTTGGACATCGAGAGCGCGAATAACGTTTAGGCTCGACGTGCGCAGCATCTGGTATTCGATATCCGTGAGCGTCTGCGACGGGGCAACGACGATCGAATCCCCGGTGTGTACGCCGACGGGATCGAAGTTCTCCATGTTACAGACGATGATGCAATCGTCGGCGCCATCGCGTAACACTTCGTACTCGATCTCTTTCCAACCGAGTAACGAAACCTCTAGCAACGCCTGGTGGATCATGCTCGCGGCGAGCCCCGATGCGAGCGTCTCGCGGAGCTCGCGTTCGTTGCGAACGATGCCGCCGCCGGTTCCGCCAAGCGTATATGCGGGGCGCACGACGAGCGGATAGCCGGCCTCGGCAGCAAAGACGATGCCTTGCTCGATCTCGGTAACGACGACGCTGCGCGCGACGGGCTCGCCGATCTCGATCATTTTTTCTTTGAAAAGCTCGCGATCTTCGGCGAGTTTGATCGTCGCCACCGGCGTGCCCAGTAATTGGACGCCGAACTTTTCAAGCACGCCGGCGTCGTCAAGCGCGACGGCCAGGTTGAGGCCGGTCTGGCCGCCGAGCGTCGGCAGCAACGCATCGGGGCGCTCGATCTCGATCACCGCGCTTACCGACTCGAGCGTTAACGGTTCGAGGTAGACGGCGTCGGCGATCTCCGGGTCGGTCATGATCGTCGCCGGGTTCGAGTTGACGAGGATGACGCGGTGGCCTTCCTCGCGCAGCGCTCGACACGCCTGAACCCCCGCGTAATCGAACTCGGCGGCCTGACCGATAACGATCGGTCCCGAGCCGATGACAAGAATATTCCGGCGCATGCTAGGTGGGGCCGATTGGCTTCGGAGAGGCGAGAGTCCTGGAAGATCGCGCAAAGTGCTTACGGCTGAAGTCGCACGCGCACCCAATCCTCGCGGTCGCGTCGGTAGAGCAGCCGGTCGTGCATGCGATTCGCGCGCCCCTGCCAGAATTCCATCGCGCGCGGAACGATCAGAAAGCCGCCCCAGGAGTGTGGCCGCTCGATCTCCTCGTCGGCGAAACGCTCCTCGAAATGCGCCATGCGTTCGTCGAGAACGGCGCGCGATTCCACCGGCTCGCTCTGCTCCGAGGCCCATGCGGCGAGTCGATGGCCGCGGGGCCGCGACGCGAAATAGAGATCGGATTCGTCCTCGTCGACGCGGCGCACGTCCCCTTCGACGCGAACTTGGCGTTCGAGCGCCGCCCACCAAAACGTCGCCGCGGCAAAGGGCCGGGCGAGTAGTTCTCGCCCCTTCCGGCTATCGTACGAAGTAAAAAATCGGAGACCGCGCTGGTCGAGCCCACGTAAGAGCACCATGCGCAGACTCGGACGCCCATCGGCAGCGACCGTCGCCAACGCCATCGCGTTGGGTTCTACAACGAGCTCCGGCACGGCATAGGCTTCGTCGAGCCAACGCGTGAGCGCGAGAATCGGATCCGCACCAAGCTCGCTTTCACGCAGC
>JAKBCP010000161.1 GCA_021807645.1 bacterium | reverse complement strand
CGCTTTCACGCGGTCGATCGCGAGCGTCTCGGCGACGTCGACGAATTCGCAGCCCCCGTAGTAACGTTTCCCCGGGTACCCTTCGGCGTATTTATTGGTCATCACGCAGGCCATCGCTTCGCGCACCGCGGCGCTCGCGTAATTTTCCGAGGCGATCAATTCGAGGTTACCGCGCTGGCGCCGCTCCTCGGCGGCAATCGAGGCGAAAAGTTCGGGATCCTGTGCGGCGAGCGCGCCGTGTTGAAGCGTCTGCATGATGGGCTTTCTGTACGTTACGGGTGTGCGGTGCGGGCGTCGTCGACGGCCCCGCGTTCGAGTGCGCGCAGCGTGCGCGTGCGTTGATCGTCGGAAAATTCGAAGAGTTGATCGACACGCGCGGCGTGCCTGCCGCCGTCGAAGGGCGTCGAGAGGAAAATCTCGAGGATGCGTTCGACCATCTCCCAACCCGTCAGCCGTTCGGCGAGCGCGAGCACGTTGGCGTTGTTGTGACGGCGGGCCAACTCCGCGGAGTACGGCTCCGCGACCGGCGCGCAGCGCACGCCTGGCACCTTATTCGCCGCGATCGCGATGCCGATCGAGGAACCGCAAACCACGATGCCGCGCTCGGCCTGCCCGCTTGCGACCGCTTCGGCGACGGCGAACCCGTACTGCGGATAATCGACCGGCGTCGCATCGTGCGTGCCGAAATCGATAACGCTATGCCCGCGCTCGCGCAAGAGCGCGGCGATGCGGTCTTTATATTCAAATCCGGCGTGGTCGGCGCCGAGTGCGATGGTCACGGCAGAGGGCTCTCCCTTAGGCAGTCGAACTCGCGCGCCGATGAAGATCGCCTGGGCCAGCAGTGCATTCGCAGCCGCTTTCGCGCGTGGCGAATGCACGCAACTCGAGTGGCTCGATGCCTGTGCGCGCAGTGCTCTCTGCGACGGCGTAGCGTTCGACCGAGCGCACTTTCCGCGGAGCGATGCAGACTACCTCGCCCAGATCAAGAAGGCGACGGTCGATCTCCGGGTGACGCCGCTCGCAACGCTCGACGACGGTTTTTTCCTTGCCTCGCGGAGCGAAAAAGAGGAATCTCTTCGCATCGCGCTCACCGTCGGGGCACCCCTGCTCGTCGCGCGGGCGCCGGGGCTCGCCGCCTGCACCTACCCCGAGCTGGCGGCCGCGCTCGGCGAGGCGACCGGGCTTGCGAAGGCGGCGAACATCACCATTGCGCTGCGCAACGCCCCCGACACCCACGCGAGCAGCGACGCTGACTGCAAGCGCTTGGCGAAGGAAGCGGACTCGGCATGGCTGCGCTTCGCCCCCGAGCCGCTGCGCCTTGACGCCGGGAGCTCGCTCGCAACGCTCGTCGGCAAGAGCGTCGCCCTCGTGCACGATATCGGCGACGACGCGTCGAAGGCCCGCGCGCTCGTCGAGCGCGAAGCGAAAGGCTATCACGGGTACGTCGTCCTCGACGAGCGCCGCGGAACGTGCGGCCTCGGAGAGATCGATTCAGTGACCGCGTCAAGCGTCTTTCGTGCGAGGTGAGAACCTGCTTTCTCGCAGGTGGGTGCGGCCCGGGCGCGGGAGCGACAGGCAGTTGCCCATCACGCCTTCGTATCCGGAGCTGATGCTCCCTTAGGGTTTTCGTTGGTCCAGCACCTATGGCACGCTGCGCGCAAAACGCAGTCACCACCCCAACCCTAGCACCGGCGTCAAGACTTGACAGATCGCGATTTCGCGTGAACGGATCGCGCTATGATCGCCTCTGCTACCACCTCACCGCCCTACATTCGACACGGCAGCCTCTCGGTCGAACGGAGCCTGAACGCGGCATACGATGAGGCGAAACGCTATCTGAGCGCCGATTCGGTCGAGCGCGGGCTTTTCGCGCGTCTCGAGAGCTCGACGAACCGAACGTTTACGTTACGCTCCGACGCGCGCAACGACGATCGCTTCGATCCCAACGACGACACGATCTGGTGGGATCCGACCAGCGCCTTGCGCACCACGACCGGCGGAACGCAATCGCCGGCACTCGGTTTAGGGCACGAGATCGACCATGCCGTCGAACGCCCGGCGCGCGAGATGCAACTCGCCGCGCGCTGTGCCGGCCGCTACGATACCGCTGAGGAAGAGCGCGTCATTCGCGGTTCGGAGACGCACGCCGCGCGCACGCTCGGTGAAGCGACGCGCCGCAATCACGACGGCAGTTGCTTTCGCGTCGCAACGCCGACGGAGCGGTAGCGGTGCGCCTCCGTCGCGCCGCACAGATTGTTATCCCGCCGAGGAGCCGCCGAACGTTGTCACGCCGAGGAGCCGCCGACCGTTGTCACGCCGAGTAGATCGCGAAGCGATCGTATCGAGGCGCGGTCGCGATATCGAGATTTGCGCTGTATGTTATGCCTCGCGTCGCTCCAATACCGCCGAAAACGCCGCGAGAACGCGCGCTTTCGTCTCCGCACGGTCGACGATCGGCACGGGATAATCCACGCCGACGATGCATCCGGCTTCGCGCTGCACGAGCGGCGGCATCTGCCACGGCGCGTGGACGTATTTCGTCGGAACCGCACGCAACGCAGGTAGCATCGAACGTACGAAGGCGCCCTCGGGATCGAAGCGCTGCCCCTGCAGCACCGGATTGAAGATGCGGAAATACGGCGCCGCATCGGTACCGGTCGAAGCGGCCCACTGCCAGCCGCCGTTATTCTGCGCGAGGTCGGCATCGGCGAGATGCCGTTCGAAATAGCGCTCGCCCCACTGCCAGTTCAGCAACAGGTCCTTCGTGAGAAACGATGCCACGATCATCCGCAAGCGATTGTGCATCCATCCCGTCGTGTTGAGTTGCCGCATCGCCGCGTCGACGATGGGATAGCCGGTGCGCCCCTCGCACCACGCGCGAAACGCCGCTTCATCGTCGCGCCACGCAATCGCCGCCGCCGCCGCAACGAATGGAGCGCGTGCGACGTGCGGAAAGTTGCGCAGAATCTGTTGGTAGAAATCGCGCCAGATCAGCTCCGAGAGCCACACTTCGAGGCTCGCTCGCCGTTGCACGCTCGCACCCTCCATCGCCGCGTACGCGCGCGCGACGCAGGTGCGGATGCCGATCGTTCCGGCGCGCAGATCCGGCGAGAGCCGCGAGGTTCCATCGAGCGCCGGTAGATCGCGCCGCACCGCATAGGCGTCGCTTGCGCCACCTTCGGCGAGAAAGCGATCGAGGCGCGCGCGCGCGCTCGCTTCGCCGCAGGTCGGGTAGGCCTCCGACGGCACGAATCCATACTCCTCGGGTTCGGGCAGCGCGCGCGTCGTCCCGATCTCGGTGCGCGCGAGCAATTTCTTCGCGCTCGCGCGATTCGATTGCACCGGCAGGCGTGGCGCCAATGCGTGCTGGTCGAGCCAACGGCGTTTATAGGGCGTGAAGACCTTATACGGCGCACCGCTCTCGGTACGCACCTCCTCGGCGCCGAAATAGACGTGATCCAACGATGCGCGTACCGCGATGCCGCTCGCTTCGAGCGCCGCGCGCACGCGTTCGTCCCGCTCGCGGGCGTCGGGTTCGTAATCTTCGTTGTAATAGATCGCCTCGGCGCCGATCCGTCGCGCGAACGTCGCGAGTTGCTCGGC
>JAKBCP010000160.1 GCA_021807645.1 bacterium | reverse complement strand
TTGATTGCCCGGTCGACATACTCTGCCCTCGTCCTAATCGAATTTCACGCGCGGATCGAGCCACGCATATGTAACGTCGGCGATGAGATTGAAAAACACGACCAAAATCGCGCTAAGGTTCAGATAGCCCATCAGCAACGGAATATCCGATTGCTGCAATGCATTGATAAAGAGGCGCCCCATGCCCGGCCATGCGAAGATCGTCTCGGTGACGATCGCTCCACCGATCAAACTGGGCATCGAGAGCGCGATGACGGTGACGACCGGAATCAGCGCGTTTTTGAAACCGTGTCGAAAGAGAATCGTTCGAAACGGCAAGCCCTTTGCCGCCGCCGTGCGCATATAGTCGGCTTTCATCACTTCGAGCATCGAGGAGCGCATGAAGCGGCTAAAGAGCGCGAGTTGGAGCAGCGAGAGCACGAACGCCGGCAGAATGAGGTGATCGATACGATCCCCAAGGTTAAAACCGCCGCCGCTACTCATTCCCGCCGACGGCAACTGAATTTCGTAGCCGAACGGTAGCGGAATCCCATGCACCGCGAAGAGCAGCTGCATCATCAGAGCGAACCAGAAGACCGGCATCGATTGCCCAAAAAACGCGAACGTCGTGATAATATAATCGGCGGTCGAGTACGGGCGAACCGCCGAGAAAATTCCGAGCGATATTCCGGCGGTAATCGCGATCAACAGCGACGCGCCCATCAGCTCCAACGTCGCGGGGAGGCGTTGCAAGATCGCCGTCGTCACCGCTTCGGCGTTGCTGGTCGAATAGCCGAGGTTGCCGTGCAGCGTTTGATTCAACCAAAAGAAATATTGCACCCAGATCGGCTTATCGAGACCGAAATTATGCCGAAGTCGCGCGATATCGGCTGCGGTGATATGCGGGTTTGTCAAATACGGCGTTAGCGGCCCCGCCGGAGAGCTCTTCATCGCGACGAGAAAGAGCAGCACCGAGATGAGCAGCAGGAGCGGAATCGCTTGCAGCGTTCGCCGCACGATATAGGTCAGCAAAGCCCGCCCTGATTAGGAGGCGACGCGGCCGATGCCTGCCCCGGTGAGGGGAGGTAGCGAAAGAATCTCGCGAGCCTGAGCCGGCGTTGCAACCGGGCGACCCGCCTCGGCGGCGATGCGGACGATGCGGGCGACGAGCTCGCCGTTGGTCGCGAGCCGCCCCTTGCTGTAGTAAATGTTATCCTCCAAGCCGACGCGCACGTGCCCACCCATCGCGATTGCAGCCATCGCCATCGGCAACTGCGCTCGTCCGATTCCGGCCACCGACCAGGTGCACCCTTTGGGCAGATCGCGCAGGAGATCGCAGAGGTTCTCAACGCTCGCTTCGAGGGCTCCGGGAACACCCAGCACGAAATCGACGTGCTGGGGCAGCGTCAGCACGCCTTCGGCGGCAAGGCGACGGGCGTTGGCGAGGTGGCCCTTATCGAAAATCTCGAGCTCGGGGCGCACGCCGTGCTCGTTCATCGCTCGGGCGATGGCACGCATAATAGGAAAACTATTCTCGAAGATCTCGTCGCCGAAATTGACGCTTCCGCAGGTCAGCGTCGCCATCTCGGGGCGCAGCTGCAACACTGCAGCGCGCTCCTGCGGCGTCATGCCGATCGCACCGCCGGTTGAAAACTGAACGATCAAATCACTGTTCGCGCGGATCGCTTCATAGGCAGCGCGAAAACGAGCGACGTCGTGCGTGTTGGTGCCGTCATCGTTCCGGCAATGCACGTGAATGAGTGACGCTCCCGCCTGCGCGACCTCGGCCGCGACCTCGCCGAGTTGTTTCGGTGTCACCGCGAGGTGCGGCGTCTGCTCGGGAGAGAGTTCGGCGCCGACGGGGGCGCAGGTGACGATCAGCGGCTGCATGCGCGCGGCTTTCGACGTATGCGGGCCGTGCTACTCCGCCATGGTTTTCAGAATCGCTCGGGCCCGCAGAACGATTCCTTCGTCGACTCCAAGCAGGCTCGCCAGCGCGAGGGCGTCGGAGCTCGCTCGGCGATCCTCGGAGAGCTCTTCGATGCGATAATCCATGCAATCGGCGAGCGCCGCGAGCAAGCGATCGACATCTGCCCCGGGGCTCGGTTTGGGGATTCCGCGCAAACCGCGTACTGCAAAATGCCGCGCGCCTGCAGCGGCGGCGACCCCGGCGAGATGCGTCGCGGCGATGATATCGGCTTCCCGTTCCCGCGCACTTTGCAGCGCTGCGACTAAAATCGCGAATCCTTCGCGCGGCGTCGTCGTCCGCGCGAATTCATCGACCAGCAAGAGGCTTCGCGGCGCGAGCGCGCGGAATGCATCGCGCAATCGGACCGCCTCTTCTGCAAACGACGAGAGAAGTGCGCCGCGCGTCTCGTCGTCGGGACCGATTCCCAACCAACGAATCATCGGCGGAAGCGCGAGTCGAGCGTTCTGTGCCGGCACGGGCAATCCCAACGATGCACAGAGCGCGATGAATCCGACGGTGCGCAAAGCGACCGATTTTCCACCCATATTCGGGCCGGTGACGATCGCCGCACCGCTCCAGGCGATACTCGATGGAACGAACGCTCCACCCGCGCTCTCCAAGCGCTCCTGTAACGGAAGCCAACGCCCCTCGACGATCTGAATCTCGCCCGTGCTGTCAAGCACCGCCGGGCGGCAGTCAAAGCGCCGTGCCCATGTAGCAGCGGAGAGAACGAGATCGATCTCGCCGATCGCCGCCGTTGCGCGCGTGAGCCCGTCGGCGACTGCCGAGATCGCGCGCGCGAGTTCGGCCCGAACGCGCTCCTCGGCGAGCGCAACGCTGCGCGCCGCCTCTTCCCGTCGTTCGAGTTGCGCGCGGCTCTCTTCGTCGAGATCGATCTCGCAGAGCACGTAGGTCGGTGCCTCCCGCACGACGCGTACGCCGCCGGGGAGCGGCCCGGTAAGATCTTCGCGTAACACGATAAACTCTTCGTCGAAACGCGCGCTGCGCCCGAGATCCTCGGCGACCTTGCGTTCCAGACGTCCGCGTGCGCTTTCGAAGCGAGCGCGTTCCTCGTCGAATCGTTCGCGTGCGGCTCGCAATGCATCGTCGAAGGAATCGTGGAGATAGAACGCATGACTGCCCACGCGGCCGCGCTCGCATAACCTGCGGAGCTCCTCGACGGATTCCCCGGCGCAATCCGGCAAGTCGCCGCTTCGATCCAGCGCGCTTTGCAACTCCAAAGCGCCGTCGGCGAAACGCAGAAACGCCAGCGCATCCGCGTCGTCGAGCGAATCCCCGACGGCGATCTGCGCGAGCGCCGCCGAGATATCGGGCAGACGCGCGATCTTCGCCAGCGCGCCGTCCATGAGCGCGAGATCGAGACGATCGCCGACACGCGCGATACGTGCGGCGTACTCCATGGCTTCGCGTTCTTCACCGGGGCAAAAACGTCGCCGGGTTGCGTTCGCGCGCGCGCCGTACGCACTGCGCGGTCCGATCGCGGAAAGGAGCCACTCCTCACCGATTGCGACCGCGCTCGCGCGGTCGATCCATTCCGTCGCGCTCACGCGGCGCTCGCGGCGAAGAGATCGACCGTCGGCAAGGCGACCGCCGCGCGCACCGCCTGGAGGAGCGCCTTCGGCTCGACGCTTCCCCCACGTC
>JAKBCP010000159.1 GCA_021807645.1 bacterium | reverse complement strand
GTAAACTCGCCGGGAACGCTCGACGGCGTCTCGATCGTCGGCGGCCACGAAGAGGCCGAGACGCAGACCGATCCGGGTGCCGGCAACGGCTGGCTCGATTCGAGCGGTTCGGAGATCGGCGACAAGTGCGCGTGGACGAATCTCCAGAACTACACGTTCCCCAACGGCCAGAGCTACCCGGTTCAGCCGCTCTGGAGCAACGCCAACAACGGTTGCGCGATCACCTACGGCTCGGTTGGCCCAACGCCGACGCCGTCGCCGGTTCCGACGACGAGCCCGACACCGGCTCCCACGCCGACTCCGGCACAGACGCCGACCCCGGTTCCCACCTCCAGCCCGACGCCCGCTCCGACGCCGACGCCGCGCTGTCGCGGACGGAGATGCCGCCCGTAATTCCGCAACGCTGAACGCGTCGTGTAAGAGAGACGGCTCGCCTTGCGGCGGGCCGTCTCTCTTTACGATGTACTATTCCCCAAAACCCAACACTCGTGGGCGCTGCGCGCATCTCTCTCACCGGAACGATTGCTACCAGGAAGGAAGAACCCACGATGCCCGATTCCCCCGATCTTGCCTGCATCGAGTCCGCACGAGCGGGCGGCCGCGAGGAGCTCGACGCACTGCTTGCAGTGTGCTGGCCGACTGCCTACCGCATCGCTCGCGGCATCATCGGCGAAAACGCGCTCGCCGAAGAGAGCGCGCAAGAGGCGTGCGCGCAACTCGTGCGCACGCTCCCGGAGCTACGGGAGCCCGCCGCATTTCACGGTTGGTTCTACCGCATCGTCGTCAACGCCGCGCGTGCGACGTTGCGGCGCGAGCGTCGCCATCGCGCTTCGGTTCCGCTCGACGAAGAGCTCGAACGAAGGGAGGGCGATGCCGACGCGACGACGATCGAACGCCTCGGCATCGAGCAAGCGTTGCTCGCGCTGCCAAGCATGCAACGCGAGGCAATCGTCCTTCACTACTACGCGGATCTCACCAGCAAGGAGATCGCCCGCGTCGTCGGCGTGCCCGACGGAACGATTCGCTATCGATTGTTTCTCGCAAAGCGACGGCTCCGAGTCTTACTCGGCGACCGCAGCGATGCGGCTCCAACTATGACGGAGGTCAACGGACATGCCTAATGACACGATTTTACGCGCGCGCATTCACTCCGCGCTCGCCGCCACACCGTTTCCAAAGCCCGATCTCGCTGCAATTCATCGGCGCGCAGCGCTCCCGGCGCAAAGCGGTAGTACCCGGCGCAGCGGACGGATCGCTGCCATCGCGCTGGCGATCGCCGTACCGGCGGTGGCATTCGCGGCGACGCCGCAGTCGATGATACAAGCGACGCTCCACCGGCTCGCCATCGCCTACTTTGGGCCCAGTGCCGCACACGAACTCGCACGCACGCTTCCCAATGCGGAACAACAACGACGGATGGTGCGCATCATGAAAACGTTCAACGGACAGAACGTCAAGAGCGTCACGTTTATCAACGGCAAAATCGTACACCCGATTCCGCTCGCCGACGCGGTGCGGCAGGCGTCGCACGATTTTCACGTCGTGCTCCCGCAGCATTTCCCGGCCGGTGCTGTGCCGACGGGAGCGATCTACGCCGGCGGCACGCTCTCGTACGGGTACCACTTGCGTGGCGGCGGCGTCCTCGACGTCACGCTCGAACGAGCAGATGCACAGAATATCAAACCCGCGCGAAAACTCCGCGCCTTCACCGCCCAATTCTCTAAAGACGGCCGACTCGTCCGGTCAGCGCGCGTCAACATCGTTCGTTTCGCTATCGGCGACGAAGCGATGACGCTTCAATCGGCCCGGCTCTCCATTGCGCAACTTGCGGCGATCGGCGAGCAGGCGGGTGCCCGCGAGATCGGCAGTTCGGAATAGGCCGCGGCCGGTCCCGGAATCGATGGGTAACGCCGCCACTCCGCGAGGGGTGGCGGCTTCCGTCAAAGCTCCTTTGGCCAGCGAAAACGGGGCCGGGCTATCAAATCGATGCCGGGAAAACGGCCCCGCCTTTTCTACTTATGTTTAGGCGATTATATAGCCTAATTATCGATATATTGCTATAATTAGGCTCGAATGGCGTCGAAAACAGCAACAGCCCTCCAGACCTTAATCGACCTTGCCGAACTACAAGGCGGGCTCTTTTCTGCGGGCCAGGCGGCAGAGCAGGGTATAACCCATTCTGAGCTTTCGACGATGACGCGGGGAGGCTACCTCGCACGCGAGGCGTGGGGCGTCTATCGGCTCAGCACGTGGCAGCTATCGCCACACGCATCGCTCTGGCGAGCCGTGCTTTGGGCGCAAGTCGGAGACCCCGCGACTCAGCCGGTACTCTCGCATCGCTCGGCACTCCTTCTACACGGCGCCTCGCTCGACAGTCCGGCAAAAATCGACCTGACTTTGCCGCCGGAGAAGAAGCGCATAACACGACGAGAACCGCCGCCCGCGGTGCAGTTGCACTTTCGCGATTTACGCGACGACGAAAAGACAACGGTCGATGCTCTCCCGGTCACAACCCTGTTTCGCACGATCGTCGACCTCCTGATCGATCACGAGGCAAGGGATGCGGTCTCGTACGTCATGACGCACGGCGTAGAAGAGGGCAAGCTATTAGAAGCGGATTTTCGGCGGCTACGCCCCTTGTACGACCTCGATCCGGACTTGCTCGATCGGCTTCTCAACGAACATCGATCGAAATGACAAGGCCCATCGGGCGTAACGCGCTCGCAACACGCGTGCGAACGCAGGCAGATATCGCGGGTATCGCGGATCAACGCATGCGCCTCTGGGTCGGCGCGACGGCGCTGCTGCAAGTCATGAGGACGGCCGTGCTCGAAGGCGCGTTACCGGCTTTTTACGTGAAAGGCGGATTCGCCCTCGAACTACGATTTCGCGAGCACGCCCGTGCCAGTCAAGATATCGACCTCGTCGTGCCGATCGACATGCAATCGATCGTCGATACCTTTCGCGCGGCGCTCGCCGACCGCAGCTGGGACAACTTCACATTCCGCGTCAAGAGCGACGTTCACGAACGCGAACATGTAATGCAGGTGTCCGTGCAGGCCGAGTATCTTGGCGGCCCCTGGTGCTCGCTGATTATCGAGCTTGGATCGGGCGAGATTGAAGATAGCGAACTGGTCGAAGCATTCTCCTTGCAACCGTTCGGGCTCCGGGATCCAGACCACGTTCCATGCTTAAATCGATTCGCACAGATCGCGCAAAAACTTCATGCAGTCAGCGACCCATCGCCACGAAATATGCGCTACCGCGATCTCGTCGATATCTACTTACTCGACTTCATGCTTGAACGCGACGACGCGAGGCTGCGCGCAAACGTCGAGGGCGTCTTCGCGCGCCGCGGCGAGCATCCGTGGCCGTCGCCAATTGAAATTCAGCCGGCATGGCGCGAGCCGCTGGCTCGAATGCTCGCCGACATGGGACTGGAAATAACAGTCGATCAGATTCATGGATACGTGACTGAACTCGTCGCTCTAATGTTGAGGATTGAAATGGCTACAAATTTCGAATACGTCTTTATGGTTCTCGAGGGATACCCGAACGTTGCTGACGTGGCGATACCCGCTGTAAAGACCAACGACCAATACAGCAAGTTTGTGCG
>JAKBCP010000003.1 GCA_021807645.1 bacterium | reverse complement strand
ATGGAGCCCCGAGGTTGCGACGCGCCTGACCTTCTTCCGCTATCTCACCGATTACTCGCGGACATCCTACACCGACCCGACGATCTCGTATCTTCCGAACTCCCCCTTCGCCCCGACCTTCGCTCAGGGTTGGATGAACGGCACGATCTCTTCCAATGCCGCCGATTTCGCCTATCACCTTTACCACAACAGCGATCAGCGGCTCGGCTTCGTCGCTCGTTCGACGTTTTATACCTCCGATAAAAATACGTTGAAATTCGGATGGCAGTACGTACACGGGCATGAAGAGAGCGCGGAGTACTGGGGGCCGACGCTCGGTTTCGCCCCGCAACTGACCTATAACGATGCGTGGGATCAGCCCGGAAATCGCAATTCGATCGTGCAGTACGCCGAAGATACCTATCGTGCCGGCAAACTGCTCGTCGAGCCCGGCTTACGCTTTGACTCGGTTACAACCGAGAGCATCACCCCGTTCGTCGGCTACTTCTACTCGCAAACGTTCAGCGTAGGCAATTCCTATGCGTTTTTTGAACCCTCGCTGGGGCTCCGATATCGTTTTGCGAAGAATCTCGTTGCCTATATGGGGACCGGGACGGCCTACAAGCCGCCGGAGATCAGCGCTTACTACAACGACGTTATCGACTCGGTCACCGGAAAAGTCGCGCCGCTCGTGGTGCAGCCCGAGCAATCGACGGATTTCGACCTCGGGTTACGCGGCAACACCGAGGGATACCGTTGGTCGGCCGGCATCTATCGAGACAATTTCAACAACACGTTTTCGCAAGCGCCCGCGCCGCTTTCCTATTACGAAAACGCGCTCGGCCAGACGCCTGCGCAAGCAGCAGCTTCGGTTGCGTCGGGGGCAATTACCCTTATCACCAATGCCGGCAACTCCCGTTACAGCGGCGTGGAGCTGGGCATTTCGCACGTTCGCCTGACGCCGGGGCGCGGTGACGACGGACTCTTCGGTTTCGTCAATGCATCGCAGAACGCCGCATATTACACCACCGCGTATACGAGCGGCTCCAATTCGCATGTGAACGCCGGAACGAATGTCCCGTACGTTCCCAACCACCTCTACAATATCGGCGCATCGTTCGTCGCACCGCACTTTAGCGGTTATGCCGATTATCGCATCGTCGGCGCGCAAACGATCTTCGATAACGTCACGGCGGCGCCGTCGATGACGCAACTGCGCTCGTATCGCACGCTCGACGCGAACATCACCTGGGAGCCGGCCCGTGACAAAGGCTTCGGTATCACGCTCTCCGGGTATAATCTCCTCGACGAGCGAGCCAACGTCTACGAGTACAATAGCTCGTCGTTTGCGGCGTTTCCCAACGGCGTCTTCGTCGGCATGCCGATGGCGCCACCGACCGTTGTCGTCAGCTTCGGATACCGTTCCTAACCCGGCTCGGTCGGCAATGCTTAGGAGGCCGCCGACGATGTCGGCGGCCTCCTGTTTTTGCGTTTAGTGCTACGCGCGCCCGGTAACGCGACCGAGAACGCGGTCGAGCACGCCGGGTTCCAAGCGCTCTGGCCGAACGATAAAATTGCGATCGTCGTCCACGCGCAGGTGGCCTGCGAGTTGCAATTTTCCCAGCTCGAGCGTGCACGTCTCACGCGACGTGCCGATAAGTTGCGCCAGCTCCTGGTGCGAGAGCCTGACCGCGATCCGCACCTCCCCGCCTTCGAGTGCCTCGCCGTGTTCGCGCGCAAGATGGCGCAACGCGTGTTGCAGCCGTGCGCGAACCGATCCGTATGCCAAGCCGGCGATGCGCGTCTCGATCTCACGTCGCCGTCGCGCCATCTCCCCGGCAACCATCATCGTCAGCGCTGGACGATGTCCCATCAACCGCGTAAAATCATCGACGGAGGCCGCACAAATATGCGCCGCATCGAGAGCTTCGGCAAACGTTTGGCGACGGCTTTCGTCGAAGAGCGCGAGTTCACCGAAGACATCGCCGGGGCCCAAAATCGCGAGCGTGAGTTCTTTCCCGTCCTCGGTCGAACGGAAGAGCCGCACGTGCCCGCTTTTTAATAGATAAACAGCATCGCCGAGGTCGCCCTCGGAAAAAACGATCTCTTTTGCGTCATAATCGCGTTCGTGAAAGAGATGCGCGAAACGCTCGATCTCTTCTCGCGGAACCCCGTGAAAGAGCCGATTTCGTTCGATATACCAGACCTTGTTGGCCATGGGGATCCTCTTCCCGAGGAGCTCGGAAAAGACCCCGTGCAGTCGCTCTTCACTTGGGGTACCGGTAATTCGGCGACCGTCGGGAAAGAGGAGCGTCGGCGTTGCGACGAGCGCTACGCCATCGGCAGCCGCGCATTCCTTCTCGCGCACGATCAGCCTCAGCGTTGGGTATTCCGCAATGATACGCGCGACGCGCTCGGCCGCCACCGGCGAGAAGGCGCAGGTCGTGCTCACGTAGAGCACGACCTCCTCTCCCACTACCGCGCCGCGAGCGCGCGTATCCACCGTCGTAGGGTCGCAAAACACGCTGCGACCAAACTGCAGAGCACTCACATGCAGGCGCTAGCGGATATTGACGTGGAGCACGACCGGAGCCGCCCCCATCGTCGGCATGTGGTCGTTATTCGCTAGCATGACGATGATCGTAGCCGGGCCGTTATGCCAGCTCGAGAGATCGATCGGGATCCGATTCGTGCACGGCATGCCGACCATTCCCGGCATAGCCATACCGAGCATCGACATCAGCGTGCTCCGCGACATTCCGGTCTTCATCATCATCATTTTTCCCGCTTTCATTCCCATCGGCGTTTTCATCATCGCCAACAACGGCGTCGCCGGAGCCGCACTCGTTTCGCCGTCCTGCTGAACCATGACGTGGATATGCCCCCAACCGGCGATATTGCGCTTTCCTTCGAGGCCGCACGAGAGATGAAAATTGCGCGCGTGGAGAGCGAGGGTGAAATGCTTGGCGACGGTTGCACCGTCGCGGGGTGAGAGCACGGTGACCCTCGGCTTGCCGTTGCGAATCGGCGCGGGCAGCGGCTTCGTACCGACCGGCTGATAGTTAAAGGTGACGCTCGTCGGCATGCTTGCCATGGCATGCGCATCGGTGGCAAGCACGACGGTGATCGTATGACGGCCCGCGGCGAGCCCGCGCCCCGAGAGTTGGACCGACGGCGAGCAGAATGGCCCGACGAGGTGCGCCATATCCATCCCGTCAACCATGACGTGGTAGTGTCCCTCGCGCATGGGAACGTTGGTTTTCCCCATGTTCGTACATTCCAGGCGATAGTTGTGGACAGCGACGCGTAACGGTATCGTCGACCCGCGGACGGTCGATCCGGAAACAGGTGCGAGGATCGCGATGGACGGCGGAGCCATCATCGAGGCGAACGCAGGCACGCCGATCGCTCCAACGGCAGCGGCAAGCGCGGTCGCCAGATATCGGGATAATCTCATAATTCTTTTCTCCGAGTTCGGTAAAGAGGGATTGCAATATGCCCCTTGACCCTATCAGAGCGTACGTGCCGCCGCAGTAAGACGGCTTACATCGAGCCGACGACGACGTTGAGGATATCTCCCACCGCGCGATGCTTCTCCAGCGGATGGCGCAGCGGCACCCCAGGATGGACCGTATAGACGTTGCGGCGGCCATCCCGCCCACGCGAGATGACTCCGGCTGCCTCGAGATCGACGATAATCTGGGCAACCGCGCGCTCGGTGATCCCTACCTGTTCGGCGAGGTCTCGCAAGCGCAACTCGGGGTTCTGCGCCAGAGCAACCGTCACGTGCGCGTGGTTGCTCAAAAAGGTCCAACCCGACCGAGCATCCATCGTTTTTCTCCTTCGCCGCTGCTTTAGGTATTGACCATCGCCGGTTTGCCTGTTATACCATATATGAAATCGATTTCATGTATTGTGATTCATAGAAGGAGCCCTGCCGTGCTAGCTGCCGATACGCTCACCGAGTCTCGCACCGCCATCCCGGTCGCCATCGCCCATGGGGATGGCATCGGCCCCGAGATCATGGACGCCACGCTCGCCATCCTGGCGGCGGCCGGTGCGAAGATCGAGGCCCGACCCATCGAGATCGGCGAACGGGTCTACCGCTCGGGGCTCTCCAGCGGCATCGGCGATGAAGCGCTCGAGACCCTCGCGGCGACCAAGCTGCTGCTCAAGGCCCCGATCACCACCCCACAAGGCGGCGGATATAAGAGCCTCAACGTCACTATTCGCAAGATGTATGGCCTCTACGCCAACGTCCGCCCGGCGCGCGCACTGGCCCCGTTCGTGCCGACGCTGCATCCCACGATGGATATGGTCATCGTCCGCGAGAACGAGGAAGACGTGTATGGCGGCATCGAGCATCGCCAGACCGCCGACGTAACGCAGTGCCTAAAACTCATCACGCGCAGCGGCAGCGAGCGCATCGTGCGCTACGCTTTCGAATACGCGCGCGCGCACGGGCGCAAACGCGTTTCCTGTTTCACGAAAGATAACATCATGAAGATTACCGATGGTCTCTTCCATCGCGTCTTCACGGAGATCGCCAGCGAGTACCCCGATATCGAGAACGAGCACCTCATCGTCGATATCGGCGCCGCTCGACTCGCAACGCAGCCCGAGCGCTTCGACGTCGTCGTGCTGCCGAATCTCTACGGCGACATCCTCTCCGATATCGCCGCCGAACTCTGCGGTTCGGTCGGCATGGCGGGTTCGGCGAATATCGGCGACGATATCGCGATGTTCGAAGCGATTCACGGCTCCGCCCCCGATATCGCAGGGCAGGGCATCGCCAATCCCTCCGGCCTGCTCAACGCAGCGGTGATGCTGCTCGGCCATATCGGGCAGGGCACGGTGGCGAAGCGCATTCAAGATGCATGGCTCTGCACGATCGAAGAAGGGATCCACACCCGCGATATCTTCGGCGCGCAGAGCGCGCGTTGCGTCGGCACCGAAGATTTTGCTTCCGCGGTTATCGAACGCCTTGGGAGAAGCCCACAGCGCCTCGCCTCGCCGGAGATCGGCCGTTGTATCCTTCCCGAGCAGCATGACGACGCGCAAGGCGCCGCGCAGCCGGCGAAAGCGCGTGTCGGCGTCGATATCTTCATCGATTGGAACGATGGAAAGCCCGAGCAACTCGCGGAGCGATTGCTCGCCATCGACGCGCGACCGATGAAACTCTCGATGATCACCAATCGCGGAACGCAAGTGTGGCCGCGTGCGAGCGCCTCGACGCGCTGCGTCGATCATTGGCGCTGTCGCTTTCAGAGCGACGAACGCGTCGACGGCGCATCGATCGCGCGCTTGATGGCCGCGGTTGAAGCCGTCGGGCTCGAAACCATCAAGTGTGAAGGGCTCTACACCTTCGACGGCGTCGCGGGCTTCTCGCTAGGCCAAGGACAGTAGCCACGCCCCCTAGAGCGTTGCGAGATGCAGGGCGTTCGCGCTATCGGCGCGGACGCTCTCGCAGAGCGCCGCATCGTCGGCGATCGACCGTCCGTGCGAGGGAAGCATCTCCGTCATCGCGCCCTTCCACGAATCGAGCGATCCGCCGTAGAGCCGTTTGATGACATCGAGCATCACCGCGACGGCGACCGATGCGCCCGGCGATGCGCCGAGCACCGCAGCGAGCGAGCCTTCGCTGTCGGAGACGATCTCCGTGCCGAATTGTAGTTTCCCGCCGCGTTTTTCATCCGGCATAATCACCTGAACGCGCTGCCCGGCAACGATAAAGTTCCAATCCTTGGGATCGGCTTCGGGAAAGTACTCGCGCAACGACGCGTACTTACTCTCTTTCGATTTCAGCACTTCGCCGACGAGATATTTCGTGAGATCGAAGTTATCGCGGCCGACGGCGAGCATCGAGCGCAGATTATCGTTCTTGAGTGACCCGAACAGATCGCCATACGAACCGTGCTTGAGGAATTTCGTCGAGAAGCCCGCGTACGGACCGAAGAGCAGCGAGCGCTTCCCATCGATGAAGCGCGTATCGAGATGCGGTACCGACATCGGCGGCGCACCGACCGAAGCCTTTCCGTAAACCTTCCCGAGATGACGATCGACGATCGCCTCGTCGTCGCAGCGTAAAAAGATACCGCTCACCGGAAAACCGCCGAAGCCCTTTCCTTCCTTGATGCCCGAGCGCTGCAGCAGCGAGAGCGCGCCGCCGCCGGCGCCGAGGAAGACCGCGCTCGTCGAGACGGTGCGTACGGCACCGCTGTTCACATCGCGCACGCTGACCTGCCACCCGCCGTCGGCGGTGCGTTGCAGATCGGTAACGCGATGCGAGTAGGAGATCGCAACGTCGGGGAGTTTTTGGACGTGCGCGAGCAACTGACGCGTCAACTCGCCGTAATCCACGTCGGTGCCGGTCGCCATCCGTGTCGCCGCGACGCGCTGCGAGGGCGAGCGTCCCTCCATCACCAGCGGCATCCAGCGTTCGAGGACGCTGCGATCTTCGCTATACTCCATGCCGCGGAAACAGTGGTGCGCGCTCATCGCTTCAAACCGCTTGCGCAGGAACGCAACGTTATCGTCCCCCCACACAAAGCTGATATGGGGCACGTCGTGGATAAACGATTCCGGCGGACCGATCGCGCCCTTGCGGACCATGAAGGCCCAGAATTGCCGCGAAAGATCGTACTGGGTGTTCACCGCGAGCGCGCGCGCGATCCCGACGCTGCCGTCGGCGTTCTGCGGCGTATAGTTTAGTTCGCAGAGCGCCGCATGCCCGGTTCCGGCGTTATTCCACGCGTCGGTGCTCTCTTGTGCGGCCGAATCGAGCGCTTCGAAGATCTCCACCCTCATATCGGGGCGGAGCTCTTTGAGCATCGCGGCAAACGTGGCGCTCATGATGCCCGCGCCGACTAAGACGATATCTCTCTGTTTCTCAGGCATAGCCACCATAGAGTACCGCCTGGAGCGGCGCGCCGTTACGGCTTCTTCGACAGGCAAGGCCCCGGCCTGCGCCCTGGGGCGCGTCCGAGGCTCCGGGGCCCGCCCCGCGCCTCGGCGCTCGGCGGCGTCAGTCGCTCAGCCGTGCCGTATACCCGACGCGGCGAATGGTTCGAATCAGAGGACGATCGCTCCGGTCTGCGAGTTTGGTACGCAGATACGAGATGTAGGTTTCCACGACGTTGGGTTCGACCGCGGCATCGCTCCCCCACACGCGATCGAGCAGCTGTTCGCGGGTAAAGACGCGCCCCGGCTCCCGCAAGAGCGTCGCGAGCAGATCGAATTCACGCGCGGTCAAATCGATCCGCTTCCCGGCACGCCGAACTTCGCGTCTGGCAACATCGACCGAGATGTCGCCAAAGTGAATGAAATCGCGCCGCACGAGTTGCGGGCGCCGTAACTGCGCGCGCAATCGCGCAGCAACCTCGCCGAGATGAAAGGGTTTTGCGACGTAATCTTCAGCGCCGGCGGTAAGCGCGGCGATCTTATCCTGAGCGTCGTTACGCGCGGAGAGCATCACGATGGGCGCCTCGGTGTGGCGGCGCAGCAGCGGAACCAACGAGACGCCGTCGATTTTCGGCATCATAATGTCGAGCAGAATAATGTCGGGCTGTACCTCGGCAACGACGTTTAGCGCTTCGACGCCGTCGGCGACGCATGTGACGGCAAAGTCGTATTGCCCGAGACCGATTTCCAGCATCTCGCGCATGTTTCGTTCGTCGTCGATAACAAGGACGGTTGCTTTACCGAGTACTTCCACCGGGCTCCTCGTCTTCCAGCGGGAAAAAAAGTGCAAATACCGTTCGTCCCGGAGCCGATTCGAGATCGACGCGCCCACTCCAGCGTTCGACCACCCGTTTTACGATTGCCAATCCCAACCCTAGCCCTTCGGGTTTACTCCCCGGACTGCCGCGCTGAAATCGATCGAAGATGGCAGCTTGCTCGTTCAAGGGGATGCCGGGACCGCGGTCGATCACGCGTATGACGGCGAACGAACCGCGCTTACTGCTCTCGACGAGGATCGGTGAATCGGGCGCATAGCGAACCGCATTTTCGATGAGGTTGCCGAGCGCATCGAAAAGATCATCGGCGTCGATGACGATGGAGAGACCCGGCCTGCCTATATGTTCCAGGGTACGGTTCGGATAGCGCCGTCGAATCGCCGCGACGATCTCGGCGCATGCCGTAGTGAGGTCGAGCAAACGCGGGATGTTGGCATCTGATTCCAGACGCGCAAGCGTCAACATTTTTTCGACGAGATGACGCATGCGCGTGGTCTCGGCCTGAAGCCCGGCAAGAAGCCGCGGGTCGATCGCGGCGAGCTCTTTCATCTCACTGAGGATATCGATATACCCCGACACGACGGTGAGCGGCGTTCGCAACTCATGTCCGGCCTCGGCAAGGAAGCGTTGATACTTTTGCGCTTCGTCGCGCGTCGCCTCGGCTCGTACGATCAGCGCCATGCGCTCTTCGCGCGCTATTCGGCGGACTCGAGCGGAGCACCACGCTGCGATGACCGCGAGCGCGAGTAGCACCGACGCAACGTCTTCAAGAAGTAGGCGGGCGAGAGACGGACCCGCCGGAGCGACCGTCACGGAGATGCCATTCCGTCTGACCGTCGTCGGGCGTATATGCGCGATTGCAAGCGCCAGGCCGGCCAGATGCGAGGCAGCGCGACGACGCGGGGCACCGGGAGCGGCCGGCGGCGGGACCGCGGGTAAGCGGTGCCGATCCACCTTTCCGCTCATTCCATCGATGACGAGTGCATTTCGGCGATCGACCAAAATAACATGAAGCCCGGGGCGAAGAAGCGTTTTTACGACGATACTCTCCGGAGGACTCGGCGCATCGAGAAGGAGGTTTGCGCTCGCGGCTTGCGCTGCGATGTCCGCGCGCAATGCAGCCACAGACAGGTTCCACGTCACCACCCCCGCTGCAATCGCAGCGACGGCCGCAAGGGAGCACAGAAGCGCTATGCGAGCGATCATCGCGTTCGATCTTCGCCGCCGATTCTTACGGCAACCTGTGGATCGTCACAGGCGCTCGTGTGTCCCGCTTCGCTAGGCTGCAATCCTCACACACCAATCGACGAGCGATGAGAGGAATACATGATGAACGTTCGGAGGCTCTTGGGGGCCGGCGTCTCCCTATCTTTACTTCTTGCGTGGTGCGGATGCGCATCGGGAGGCGCTGCCGGCGGTGTCGCTAGTGCGAGCGTCATCCCAACGGCCTCGCCGAGCTCGGGTGCAAGCGGGGCAAGCGCGTCCTATACATGCCCCAGCGCTATGACATCCTCCGGCCCACTCAACTGCGCGGCGCTCCCGCTGGGCGACCGCAAATTTTCGACGTCTCCACAGCAAGGCTATATTTTTACGTGCAATACGCCGAGCGGTAGCCCCGCCGTCGCGTCGGCACCCTGGCTGAATACGAGCAACGGAACCTGGGATGCCGAGACGAAGGATATCGTGCAAGGAAGCCACTCATTCGCAGGCTCATTCTCCGAAAGCGTGAGCGGAACGATAAGAACCATTTCGAGCAACGGCCTTCCCGAAAGCCCGTGGACGACCGGCACATTCCCTATCTCGCCGAGCGACCCGGCTTATCAATACGACCGAAATCCCAATACCATTACCGCGCAGCATTTCTACTTTAGCGTTCCGGCGAATCCCACGCTCGCCTCGACGCCGACCTGTCTTACCGGGGGACCGATCGGCATAACGGTAACCGGCGTCGCGGTCTTTGACGGTTTCGACGCCGCGGGGTATGACGCCGTGGCGCGAGAGGTTCAGGACGGATGTCATGGGCACCCCGATAGCACCGGAACCTATCACGTACACGGCTTTCTGCAAACCTGCGTTCCCGATGCCGGTTCCCCGACGCAAAATTCTTCGCTTCTGGGATATGCCGCCGACGGCTTCGGAATATACGGCCCCTGGTACGACGGGAAAATCCTCACGAGTGCCGATCTCGATGAATGTCACGGGACGACGAGCCCCGTGGAGTGGGACGGCAAGATCGTCGACATGTATCACTATGTCTCGACGTACGATTTCCCGTATACGCTCGGGTGCTACCGCGGGACCCCAAGCTTCATATAAGAGCCCAGCGGGCGGATTCGTCCGGACATATGCGCTGTCTATAACCCCGGTCAATCCCGTAGGGAGGCCGAAGCGATAGAATCATTGCATGGCGATGCGCACGGTCCAACTCGATGTCCGCCCTTTCCACGAGCGCGGGGAGGAGCCGTTCCAGGCAATCATGGACGCCGTCGGCTCCCTCGGCCCCGACGACGCTTTCCTGTTGGTGAACTCTTTCGAACCGATTCCGCTCTTCGGAGTGATGAAACGGATGGGCTTCACCTATTCCGCCGATGAGGTTGCTCCCGATGAATGGCGGATTCTCTTTACGCGAACGCCGTGATCGGTGACGCGTCGCTTCGGAACGATCCGCGCGGCAGTGAATTTGCCATCGCCCTCGCGCTCGCGTTCTATCTTGCGGGCTGCACCCTGCTCGTCACCACCGGTCCGACGCTCGGGGCATTGCATGCATTTGCCGCCTTTATCGTTCTTACCGCAGTCGGTGCGCTCAACCAACTGCTCCCGGTTCTGACGCACGCACCGAACGCGCGTGCGGGAAGCATATCAGCGCTCGCCCTCGCCTTCGCCTTCGGTTTTTCTCTTCTGATCGCAGGCTTTTATGGCGCGCCGACCTTCGCGCCGGCAGCAGTGGTTCTTGCAACCAGCGCAATCGTTTGGGTAGTTTGGAGCTTGTTTCGTCTCGCTCGCGGAGAAAGCGAGCGCCGCACGCGCATGCTACTCGCCGTCGCGCTCGCGGCATTTTTGACGGCCGTGGGTATCGGCGCGGGGATGGCCGGCCAACTCGCCGGCTTCGCCGAGGTTTCTTTGGCGCTTTCGATCGCTCCGATTCACGCGATGCTCGCGATCGGCGGCTTCGCCGGTATTCTCGTTATTACGATTTCGTATCGGTTCGTGCCGATGTTCGCTATCGCACACGCGGAGAAATACGGGCATTGGGCACCTGCGTGGACCGCCGTACTCGGCGTCATCGTTGCAGCGGCCTCGCTTACCGGATCGACGATCGGCGCGCGCCTCGGCCTTGCATCGGTCGTCGTCGCGCTGATAACGCTGGGCGCACAGCACCTCACAACGATCGCCTCGCGTTTGCGCGCTCGCCTCGATGTGAGCTTACAGTACGGTCGCGTCGCATGGACGTTCGCCGCCGGTGCGGCGCTGACGGCGTTCGCCGCTACCTGGATTACGGAACTTTTTCCCTCGGTGATCGCGCTGGCGCTGCTCGGCTGGCTATCGATAACGATCCTCGGATACGCGTACAAAGTCGTCGGCTTTCTTACCTGGCAGGGTGCAAAAGCGCGAATGCCCGCCGCACGTTTGCCCGCTCTGGGGAGTGCCGTCGATCTCCCGATGGCGTACGGTGCGCTCGCGCTCCTGACGGCGGGTGCGCTCGCAACCGCTGCATTTATGCCGTTCGCCCCGCAGATCGCGCAAATCGGCTACGATCTCTATGCGCTGGGCGGAATGACCGCGGTCGTCTCGATCGCGCGGCTCGCCGCGCTTTATCTCTTCGCTTCGGAGGAAGGCCGTGGAACCGAAATCGACCATCGTGCGACTCGATAACCGAGGGCTCTCCCCACCCGAGCCGATGATGCGCATCCTTGGCGCGCTCGAAACCCTCGATACGGACGGCGTACTGATAGCGCAAATGGATCGCGAGCCTATTTTTCTCTTTGCCGAGCTTCACGACCGCGGCTATCGCTATACCTGCGACCCCGATGGGAGCGGCGGCTATGTCTTGGAGGTGACGCGTCAATGAATACCTCGCTTCGCGAGAGCGTCGAGGCGGCGCTCGGAAGCGTCCTCGACCCCGAACTCGGCATCGATATCGTCTCCTTGGGCCTTATCTACGAAATTGAGGCATTAGAAAACGGCGTGGTATCGATCCTCATGACGATGACGACGCCGGGCTGCCCGATGCACGAGACGATTGCTGCCGACGTCGAGCAAACGGTACGCGCCGTCCCTGGAGTACGGGATCTGCACGTTACCGTTACGTTCTCGCCGGAATGGACGCCGGAACGATTGAAACCGCAAGCACGCTTTATTTTAGGGAGATGAACGGTCGCCGTATTTACTTTCTCCCTGGGTTTTTGCGGTCATTGACCTGGGTTCATGAATCGTTCCATTTCTATACCGTACAGTGATAAGCATTGCAAACGCCGCACGCTTCCGTGCAGTTCTAGGAGACGCATTTATGAACGAAGCAGCCGAACTCGACGTGCGAAGCATCGCGCCCGCTCGCAAGCATCCGACGATTCACGCTCGTCTGAACGATCTAGCGCCGGGCGAAACCCTGACGCTTCTCAACGACCACGATCCACGCCCATTACGTTTCGAACTCGAACACGACCACCCCGGGCTTTACGTTTTCGAATACCTCGAAAGCGGCCCGGAGATATGGCGGGTGCTCGTTCGGCGCACGTAGGGTTTACGTTAGTGCGCGAGCGACTGCAATAGTTCGTTGTAGGAAAGCGTGTGCAGCACGATGCTGACGGGCCCGCCGGGCCGAAGGACGGTGAACGTCACCGACGGATTGTCGAGGAGCTTCGCAAAATCATCGGTGCTCATCGAAGCGGCCGGCTTTCCGTCGACGCTTGCGATGATATCGTCGACGCGTAAACCTGCACGTTCGGCTGGCCCGTTGGGAACGACGTCGACGACGCGAATTCCATCGGGAACCTTTCGAAAGAACATCATCGCATAGCGCCCGGGCGTCGCCGGATCTATCGCGAGCCCGACGCTCGTCAGGCTTTTCCATGCACCGAGGTGCTGCTCGCGATAGGTAGAGAAATCGGCAAGCAATCGATCGACGAGGTCGTTCCCCATATCCACCATCTCCTCGGCGGGCGTGCGATGGGCGAAGGCGGGGTTCTCGGTTTTCTCCTTCTTTTCGCTAAAGTACGTAAAGCCGTGACAATCGGCGATGTCGAGCGCGACCCCAACGCGCGCCGCTTGCGAACTATAGCTCCAGGTATAGGTCGGCATGATGACCCCATCGACGTTGTCATCTTCGCATTTTCCCGAGAGCGCGCTGACCGACTGGAATTCACGCTTGGTCAACTTTATCGGAATGAGATAGATCTCGTTATGCTCGGTGAAAACACTTGGAATGCGATCGACGACCTTCGAACGGAATGCATCGTCGATATCCTTTGCCAAGCCGGTCGCATTGCCCGAGGGAGCCAGAAAGTAGCCGAGGCGATACGCACTCGAACTTCTAGCCGGAGTTCCCGCCGCCGCCGTTGCTGCGGCAGTCGACGCTCCGTTGAAGACCGCCGCGATCGTCGCCGAACTTGGGCCGAAGGCGCTTCCCGGAAGCGCTTGTTCGAGACCCCGCGCGACATAGCTCGGGTCGAGTTCGGCCCCGTGAACGATGGCGATGACGTTGCCGGTACGGGCATCGAGAATCGGCGCGCCGCTATCCCCGTGGTAGGTTGCGGCGTCGAACTGTACGAGCTCCCCATTGAGGCGGATCGCACTGACGATACCGCCGTGAATCGACGGCCGGAGGGCGTCACCGTTGATTTTTTTGAAAGCGATCGTCGCCATCGGATAGCCGATAAGCGCGATATTCATTCCTTCGCGAATGCTCTCGATCGGAGCGAGCTTTAGTATCGGGCGGTTGCCGATATTGACGCTCAGCACGGCGACGTCGCGCAGGTGATCGCGTTTGATGATGCGCGCGGTGTAGCGCTCGCGCTCGTTGCTGTCGAAAATAACATCGACTTGCGTTTCACCTTCGACAACGTGGTTGGCCGTAACGACCGTTGTCTCCGAAGCGCTCGAGGCGATGACGAAGCCCGAGCCGGACTGCGTTCCCGATGGCCCGAGTGCAACGATAAATACGACCGCAGGCTTTGCCGTAGCGACGATACTGGAGAGGTCGGACGGTGCCGACGGCGCGGGCGTGCCCGCACCGAGGAGCGCGAGCCCGAGAACGAGCGAGAGTAGGTAGCGCATCTGTTTATCCCCTTGGTAGCGCTACCGTATCGCGGACGATAATCGATTTTGGGAAGGTTCTGGGAATCGGCGACCTTCGAGCAACCTTCTCCACCCCCGAAACGATTGAAGGCGTCATGGATACCACTCGCGCTCAGGCCCAATTCCCCGACGAACAGAGCGAGGACGGCCGTTTCGTACGCCAACAAGATGCCTTTCGCGAATGGGTCCGCGCGGACGGCAGCTCGCGCTACCCGGCCGTCTCCGATCGCTATCATCTCTACGTGTCGTACGCGTGCCCGTGGGCACATCGCACGATCGTGACGCGGAAGCTCAAGAAACTCGAGCGGGCGATTCCGATGACGGTCGTCGACCCGATTCGCGACGTTCGCGGATGGCGCTTCGGCGAACGGTTCCTCAGCGAGCTTTATCGCGCGACCGACCCGGATTATCGCGGGCGGGTGACCGTTCCGGTGCTGTGGGATACGCAGACCGAACGCATCGTCAGCAACTCCGACGACGATATCATGCGCATGTTTGAGACAGAGTTCGATTCCATCGGCGAAGCCTCGCTCGATCTCTATCCCGCGAAGCTGCGCCGTGAGATCGACGCCTTAAATGAGGAAATTTTCATCGCGGTGAACGACGGCGTTTACAAGGCCGGCTTTGCTACCTCGCAGACTGCCTACGAAGAAGCGGCCTACGCGCTCTTTGCTATGCTCGATCGCCTTGACGACCGTCTCGCAACGCGCCGGTATCTTTTCGGCGATCGGCCGGTAGAAACCGACTGGCGTCTCTTCGTTACGCTCGTTCGCTTCGACGCGGTCTACGTCGGACATTTTAAGTGCAATCTTCGGCGAATTTCCGACTATCGGCATCTTTCGGGATATCTCCGCGATCTCTATCAAATTCCGGGAATCGCGGAGACTGTGAACTTCGACCATATCAAACGTCACTACTATATGACGCACGACGATATTAACCCGACGCGCATCGTTCCTATCGGGCCGCTCTTAGATCTCGATGCCCCACACGGGCGCGAACGGCTCCACGGCGTGGACTGAGGCGACCGCTCCCTTCCAGCCCACGCCCGACGGCAGGGCCCTCCTCGCCCCATCGCAAAGTGAGGCCCATGCGTCGATTGACAGCGCTCTTTGTGGCTTCGTTCTTCTTATGCATGCTGGCGGTGCCCGCGCATCGGGTGCTCGCCCGCCAAACGGAGCTCGTCGCCTATAGCGAGACCCCGGCAAGCGACGGCAGCGTACAGCTCATCCTCGATTTCGACGGTTTTGCGCCCTCATCGCAGGTCGTACACGAGAAGCGCAACGACGTAAAGGTTCTGCTCTTCGGCGTCGAGCGCGGCAAGCGTTTGCCCGGTATCTTCGACCCGGCCGGCGAGATTCTCTCGGCGAAGATCGCGCCGTTTGCGGGTATCGGTCTGCTCGTCGATATCCGGCTCAAAAACGACGTGATTCCGCGCGTCGATACGGTGGGCTCGCGCATCGTCGTCCACATCCCCGCATATCGGAGCGACCAGGAGGCGCATCTGCCCGGACCGGTTCCAACCTCGGCCGAAGGCATTAAAGTTATCCCGCTTTCCTACGCCGATGTCAGCGAAATCGCCGGTCTCATCAAAGGGGGCGTCACG
>JAKBCP010000158.1 GCA_021807645.1 bacterium | reverse complement strand
CCGTTGCGTTGGCAAGCGCGGCAAGCATCTACGGAGTACCGACGCTGATCGTCGTCCCCGAATCCGCGTTACCGCGCATCGCTTTCGCTCGCGCGCCGGCGGAAAACGTTCGCTTTATCGTGGTCGGCGGCGACGCGATTTACGACGACGCCATTATCGCCGCACGAGAACTCGGAACCCGCGACGGTAACGTTTTTGAGGGGGGCGCGCGCAACGTCGCACGGCGCGACGGCATCGCTACGACGATGGCAACATTTATGGAGAGCGAGGGAACGCTTCCCGAATACTTCGTTCAAGCGGTCGGTAGTGGAAGCGGCGCGATTGCGGCTCACGAAATCGCGCGCCGCGCAATTGCGTCGGGAGTCTTCGGAACGCGCTTTCCGCATCTCGTTCTCGTGCAGAACGCCCCCTTCGCACCGATCTTCCATGCTTGGTCCGCAGGGAGCGACTCCGTCGAGGCCGCGCATCGCCCCGATTCGGCGTTTCGTGCGGGAGCGGAGATCTCGGCAGCGGTTCTCGGCTCGCTCGCGCCGCCGTACGAACCCGAGGGCGGCTTACTCGACGCGCTCACAGAGAGCGACGGCGATGTGACCGCCGTCGACAACACTGCTGCGCGCGCGGCGGCCGCACTCTTCGAAGAGCTCGAGGGGGTCGATCTCGATCCGGCGGCGGCAGTCGCACTCGCCGGCTTGATCGAACGCCTCGAGAACGGTGCGATCCCGCGCGATGCGCGCATCGCACTCCATATCACCGGCGTGGGGCGTCGCCGCCTCGCACCGGATCGCCACATTCTGCCGAATGTCGCAGCGCGCATCGATGCGAGAAGGTCCTGAAACGACCTCCCATGCAGGCCCCGGCCATCGCACCTGGGAACGGGAAGCGATTCCATGCAATCGATCGATTTTCGCGACCTCGGCCTTCTTCCAGAACTTACCGAGACCGTCGCCGCCCTTGGCTATGAAGAGCCGACGGCAATTCAACGCGAGGCAATTCCACCGCTCCTCTCCGGGCGCGACGTCTTAGGCCAGGCAGCGACCGGAACCGGAAAAACCGCCGCCTTCGCCCTACCGCTCCTTCATCGGCTCGGACGCAGCACCGACGGCTCTCGCAGCGTGCGCGCACTCGTCCTCGTACCGACCAGGGAGCTTGCCATGCAAGTCGCCGAAGCGATCCATCGCTACGGCAAGCAACTCGGCATCGGCGTGCTTCCGATTTTCGGCGGGCAATCGATCGGGCTGCAACTCCGTACGCTCAAACGCGGCGTCGATGTCGTCGTTGCGACTCCCGGGCGCGCGCTCGACCACATCCGGCGCGGCTCGCTCGATCTCGGACGGATCGAATTTCTCGTCCTCGACGAAGCCGACGAGATGCTCGACATGGGCTTCGCCGACGAGCTCGATGCGATTCTCGAGAACGTTCCGGCGACGCGGCAGAGCGCACTTTTTTCGGCCACCCTCGCTCCGCGCATTCGCACGATCGCAAAACGCCACCTCAAAGATCCCGTCCACGTTACGATCGCCAATGAAGTCGGTGCCCCGGGCGAGGTGCCGCGCGTACGCGAAGTCGTCTACGTCGTCCCGCGCCCGCATAAAATTGCCGCGCTCGCGCGCGTCCTCGACGCCGAATCGCCGACCTCCGCAATCGTTTTTTGCCGCACGCGTACCGAGGTCGACGAGTTGACCGAAACGCTCGGGGGTCGCGGCTACCAAGCCGAAGCGATTCACGGAGGGCTTTCCCAAGAACAACGCGACCGCGTTCTGCGACGCTTCCGCGACGGCCGCTCCGAACTTCTCATCGCAACCGATGTCGCCGCACGCGGGCTCGATATCGAACATGTGTCGCATGTCGTCAATTACGACGTTCCATCCTCACCTGACGCCTACGTTCACCGCATCGGCCGTACCGGGCGCGCCGGGCGCGAAGGTGTTGCGATCACCTTCGCCGAGGCACGCGAACAACGTTTGCTGCGCAACATCGAACAGCATACAAAACGAAAAATTAAAATCGAGAGCGTGCCGACCGTCCACGATCTTCGCGCGCGCCGCCTGGAGATGCTCAGCGCCGATCTCAACACAGCCGTGGAGAGCGGCGAACTCGAACGTTATCGGGTCATCGTGGAGTCGCTGGCGCACGAACACGAAGCGCTCGATCTCGCAGCAGCGGCATTAAAGTTGCTCGATCGCAGCCGCGACGGTGACGGCGAGAGCGAGCAAGATATCCCAACGGTGGAATTCGGCGGCGGGCGCGGCCAAAAAACCGAACGCAAACCGCCGCGGCCGCGCGCCGATAACGTCGCCACCACGCGCATCTTTATCGGCGTCGGTCGCAACGATAACGTCCGACCCGCCGATCTCGTCGGCGCGATCGCCAACGAGGCGCATATCGACTCGCGCGAACTCGGCGCGATCGATATCGCCGACCGATTCTCGCTCGTCGAGGTCCCCGAGGCGATCGCCGAGCACGTCATCAAGGCACTCAAGCGCACGACGATCCGCGGGAAAAAAGCCGGCGCGCGCCGCGATCGCGGCCGTTAACGGGAGCCCGGAGGCAAGCAAGCGAAGGGCTCCTTTCAACGGGGACCCCGTTGGAAGGAGCTTCTGTGAACGACTCGCCTCGCGAGCTCACCGCTCGCCTCGCACGACTGGAACGCGAGGTCGCGCGCACGCGCACGATCGCGCTTGGAGCCGTCGCTGCACTCGCCGCAACGCTCGTCATCGGCGCGACGACCCTTCATCCCCCGGCGGCACTCTCACCCTCGGCAGTCACCATCCGTGATGCCGCCGGCCATATCCGCGCCAGGCTCGATATCGACGGAGTCCATCTGTACGGAGCAAACGGCCGCGAACGCCTGTTGCTCGGGCTCAACGAGAATAAAGAGCCCGCGCTGCATCTCGATGACGCGCACGGCACGATGCGCTACAGCACCTTCCTCGATCCGACGAGCGGCTCGGCGACGACGCGCTATTACTCGGCATCCACGCAAGCGCTCGCCACGCTCTCCGGCGTCGACGAACCCTACCTGCGATTCTACGACAAGGCACATTCCTGGCGCGTATACCTTGGAATATCGTCGTCACACGACGCGATCCTCAATCTCGCGAATGGCTCCGGGCACCTTGCCGCAGAGATGCTCGGCGGAACCGCGCCCCGTTTCAGTCTCTACACGGGGAGCGACGAGCAGATCCGCTCGAATCTCGCCGTAAATTCCAGCAATGCCTCGACGCTTACGCTCCTCGATGCGACGGGGCAATCCCGCGTCTATCTCAACGGCGACGATCTTCCATTTCTCCGCCTGCTCACCGGGTCGGCAGTCGAACGACTCTATCTCGGCTTGTCGGCGCAAGGGCATCCGTTACTTCTGCTCAACAATCACCTCGGCGGAGACGGATATTCACTGACGGTAAACGACGGCGCGTACATGAAACTCTTTGACGGATCGGCCGTCGAACGCGGGTATTTCGGCATGTACACAGGCGACGCAGCCGCCGGCGTTTCGATCTACAATGCCGACCACTCGGTCCACTGGACCTCGCCGTAGTGTCCTGAGCCGCAAGTCGCGCAACATGATCCGACGAGGGATTTTTCGGCGGGGCGAGGCGCGAAGAGGGAGCAATGCCGTAGCATTGTGACCGAT
>JAKBCP010000157.1 GCA_021807645.1 bacterium | reverse complement strand
GGTGGCGATTCTCTATATCGCCATCGTCGGGCTCTTCGTTGCGGCGATCTGCGGTTATATGGCCGGTTTGATCGGCTCGTCGAACAGCCCGGTATCGGGGCTCGCGATTCTCGCCGTGTTGGGAATCGCGCTCGTTGCCGTGTTCTTCGGCCACGGTCACCCCGATCTTACCAAACCGCTGCTGGCATTCGCGCTCTTTGTAACGACGGTCGTGATCTCGGTGGCAACGATTGCCAACGACAATCTGCAAGATCTCAAGACCGGCCAACTCGTCGATGCCACGCCGTGGAAGCAGCAGGTTGCGTTGGTGATCGGCGTCATCGTCGGCGCGGCGGTCATTCCGCCGATTCTCGATCTCCTAGCACGCGGCTATGGTTTTATGGGCGCGGCAAATTTGCACGTCGCACCGGGCTCGCACCCGTTACCCGCACCACAAGCGATGCTCATCACCGCGTTGGCGAAGGGCGTGCTCGGCGGGAACCTCGATTGGTCGCTCATCGGCATCGGTGCTTTGATCGGCGCGGTCGTCGTCGCGATCGACGAAGTCCTCCGCGCGACCGGTCGCGGAAAGCTGCCGCCGCTCGCCGTCGGTCTCGGAATCTATCTGCCGAGTTCGACGACCGCTCCGGTCGTCATCGGCGCGTTATTGGGCTACTGGTACGAGCGGCGTTTGCGCGGCGAAAGCTTCGCCGACATCGGTAAGCGATTGGGGGTCTTGCTCGCCTCGGGATTGATCGTTGGGGAGAGTCTCTTCGGCGTGCTCTTAGCCGGGTTGATCGTCGCCAGCAACCGCGGTACGCCGCTCGCGCTGGTCGGCGATGGATTCGCCGGGCCCTCGCAGGTGATCGGAACGCTCGCGTTCGTCGCGACGGTCGGCGGCCTCTATACCTGGATGCGACGGTTAGCGCGAGGAGTTCCCGGCGCATGAGAGCGCTCGATATTCTGGGCCTGAGCGCCGGAACGCTGACGACGCTCTCGTTCATGCCGCAGATGTTCCGCATTCTCAAGCGTCGCAGCGCAGACGATCTCTCCTATGGCGCGCTCGCGTTTTTTATCCTCGGCATCTCGCTCTGGGTCTGGTACGGCATCGCGCTACACTCGTTGCCGATTCTGCTGACCAATGCCGTAACGCTGGCGCTGAATTTCTCTATTCTCGTGCTGAAGATCGCCCACGACCGTCGCCGCGCTGTGGAATGAATCGCAGCGCGAGTCCGTCGATACAGTAACGCAGGCCGGTCGGCTGCGGGCCGTCGTGAAAGCGATGGCCGAGGTGTCCTCCGCAACGCGAGCAGTGCACCTCGGTGCGAACCTCGCCGATCAACTGATAGTCTTTTTTGTAACGCACCGCCCTTGGAAGCACGTCCCAAAAAGACGGCCAACCTTCGCCCGCGTGATATTTCGTCGCCGAGCTAAAAGCGGGTCGATTGCATCCGGCGCAGAGGTATCGCCCGGCGGCAAACTCTTTCTCGAGCGGGCTCGAATAGGGTGCCTCCGTGCCGCCCTCGCGTAGGATTGCATATCGCGCCGGGCCGAGCCGCCGGAGCCATGCCGCCGGGCTCATGGTGACGGCATAGCGTTCGGCAAGCGCGATGCCCGGCAGCGAGGCCGCCGCAACGAACGCGCTCGCGACGCGGAGCAGCGTGCCGCGCGTCACGGTGCCGGAACGTGGCAGGCGATCGCGTTGCGCTCGAAGTAGCGCTGGTGGTAGGCCTCGGCGGGCCAGAACGTCGTCGCATCGACGATCTCGGTGGCGATCGGCTTGGAAAATGACGCCTGCGCTGCACGCTTCGAAGCTTCTGCGATCTCGCGCTGCTCGGGTGAGAGCACGAAGATCGCGGAACGATATTGCGAGCCGATATCGGGGCCCTGTCGGTTCACTTGCGTTGGGTCGTGCATGCGCCAAAAATATGCAACGAGATCGTCGTAACGCACCTTCGAGGGATCGAAGAGCACCTCGACCGCTTCGGCGTGCCCCGTGCCGTGCGCGCAGACCTCGCGATAGGTCGGGTGTTCGGTGTGGCCGCCGGTGTAACCGCTGGTGACATCGAGGACGCCGGGAACCTGTAAAAACCCGGCCTCGACGCCCCAGAAACAGCCTGCTGCAAAGATCGCTTTCTCCGTCATATCGTCGATTATAACGCTGTCGGAGCGAACTTGGATTCGACCGATGTTGTTCTCGTCCGCGGCGCCGGAGGGCGCAGCCTACGGCGCGGTGACGATCGCTCGGAGGATCGCTCCGCGCACTGCGTCGAGCCGCTTCATCGCGCCCGGGCCGCGATCCATCCAATCGTTGACGAGCAGGGCGAAGGTGACGGTCCCATGTCTCTGTGTGGAGAGGTACCCGGCGAGCGTACGCACGTGATTGACGCTGCCGGTCTTCGCATTGACCTTCCCCCGCAAAATGGCGTCGCGAAAACGGCCCTTCAGCGTACCGCGAACCCCGGAGAGTGGGAGCGCCGCTTCGACGATCGCCTTGCGTTGCGGAGCTCGGTCGTACTGAAGGATGCGCACCAGCGCCCGCGGCGTTATGCGGTCGTATGCGGAGAGCCCCGACCCGTCGACGATGGTGAGCGTTTTCGGGTCGATGCCGACGCGTTGCAACCACGCGCGCTCCGGTCGTGCTCCGCCGAGATGGCGAAAGAGCATCTCGGCGATAAAGTTATCGCTCGGTTGCCACATGCGTGCGAGAATCGTCGCGAGCGGCGGCGAGCGGTGCTGCCAGATCGTCGTCGCTTGCGGCGGTAAGGCTCCGGTACGCATGCCGCCTGCGACCGCAACGCCGTTCGCTTCGAGATCGGTAAGGAATGCATCGCCGATGAACGCCTGCGGATTCTCCACCGCGACACGGAAGCGATCCGGAGCGTTCGCGCCCTGCGGAATGACGCCGATAATCCGTACGACGTTCGGGTCGTTCCAGGGGCGCATCGCATCGATCGTGTCGCTCGCTTCGCTCGAGCCGGTGATCGCGCGATTCTCGATCTGCAACGAAGGCGTCTCCGGCGAGACGGAGAGCGTTACCGCAGAGCCCGGCTGCGGCCCCGGAGCAACGGTAATATGGAGTGCGTTTTCATCGAGCGAAAGGGCGCTCGTCGGTGCGCCGTAGCCATAGGTGAGATCATCCCACGCCCAACCCGGGCGATAGAGGGCGCTGGGATAACGAAATGCGGTATCGTCGAGCAGAACCGCGCCGTCGATGCGCGTGATTCCGGTTCGCGCGACGGCGAGCGCTGCGTCGCGCAGCGATTTGCCGTCGAGTGTCGGGTCGCCGCCGCCGCGAAGAATCAGGTCTCCGTGCAGAGCGGTCCCCGCGCGCGTGCCGTCGGTCGAGAGAGTTGTGACGAAGCGATCCTCGGGGCCGAAGCGATCGAGGCTTGCCGAGCCGACGACGAGCTTAAACGTGGAGGCGGGAATGAAATCGTCGTCGGGATGGACGGCGTCGATCAGCGTGCCGCGCTTGGTATCGATGGCGAGAAAGGCAACGTGAGCGCCGCGTAGCGCACCGCTGCGAGCCGCACGCAGAATCGTCGCAATGCGCGCGCGAAGACTCGCGACCGTCGCCGTTGAGAAACGCGTCGAGGGCGTCGTCGTCGGCGTGGGTGCTGCCGCCGAGGAAGCGATCGGCACGGAGAGCGCCAGCAGGAGCGCGAGTG
>JAKBCP010000156.1 GCA_021807645.1 bacterium | reverse complement strand
CTTCCCGATATGCATCGCGTCGAACACATTGCCGTCGAGCGCGCGATCTTCGTTCAGCGAGACCGGAACGACGCTCTGCAGTCCTCCGTCGAAGCGCGAGTTGCCCGAAGCATAGAGCGTGACATCGAGGCCGCGAGCTCTCATTCCGGCGGCGATATTATAAGAAATTTGCTCCCAGGGTCCGTAGCCCGGCGGTGGCACCGGCCAAGCAATCGGCGCCAATACCGCGAGGCGGAGGCCGCGCAGATCGTCGTCGTTATCCGGCACGGTCGAAGATCCGCGATCCGTTCTTTATTACTGCAAGCGGGCGATAGAGGGTCCCAAGGTCTTCGGCGATATCGCGCTCGAGGAAGAGGAGATCGGCGGGCTCGCCCGGCGCCAGCGTGCCGCCGGTGAGTCCGACCAACTCCGATGCAACCGCGGTCGCTGCGTGGAGCGCTTCTTGCGGGCTCATGCCTAACAGCCGATGCATCAGTTCGATCTCGTAGGCGTAGCGCTCGTGAAAGTTATAGGGTGTCCCGGCGTCGGAACCGCCGGCAATTTTCACGCCGGCACGATAGGCGCGCGCGATGTTTACCTGCATTTCGCGTGCGACGATGCGGGCTTTCTCCAGCGCCCAGGCCGGCTGCTTGCCATCGTCGGCGTGTTCGAGAATGCAGGTCGGCGCAGTAAGCGTCGGAACGAGATATGCGCCGTTTGCCTTGAAGAGCTCGATCGCTTCATCGTCGAGCATATGTCCGTGTTCGATCGAATCGATGCCGGCGCGCAGCGCATTTTTAATGCCTTTGGTGCCGATTGCGTGAGCCGCGGTGCGCAGGCCGTGCCGGTGCGCTTCGTCGACGCCGGCGTCGAGTTCGTCGGGCGTTAATTGCGCGATTCCCGGAACCGCACCGTGCGTGAGAACGCCGCCGGTTGCGATAAATTTGATGCACGTTGCGCCGGCGAGTAATTGTTCGCGTACCGCCTTGCGCGCCTCCCACGGCGAGTCGACCTGACGGCCGAGAAACCAGCCGTGTCCGCCGGTCATGCAAATAACTGCGCCGGCAGCGGAAATGCGCGGGCCCTCGATTTTGCCGTCGGCGATGCCGGCCGCGATGCTCATCGCGCTACCGCCGGTGCAACCGACATCGCGGACGCTCGTAACGCCGGCATAGAGCGATTTACGCGCATTTTGCACCGCTGCGATCAAGCGTTCGTTCGCCGAACTGCGCGACCAAGCATCTTGCGATGCAGCTTCACCGCTCCCTTCTAAATGGACGTGAGCGTTGGTGAGCCCCGGAGTCATACACGGAACTTTACGAATGCTCTCGCTTCCCGCCGCGCCTTCATCGACGGAGAGGATGCGCCCGTCGGCGATGGTGACGTCAACGTTGCGCCGTGCATCGGAGAGCGTTCCATCGTAAAAAACGCCGACGCGGAATGTTTCTTGCGGCTGCTTAGAGTTAACCTGAGAGTAGGGCATCGTGCGCCTCCATAGCTGTAAACGCTTTGCTGGTCAATGCGTGCCCGAGTTCGCGAGCGATGAAACGAGAGGCAGCGCGAACCCGTTGAAGATCGACGCCGGTTTCAATGCCCATCGAAGCGAGAAGATAGAGCAGATCTTCGGTGCCGAGATTCCCCGTCGCACCCGGGGCGTACGGGCAGCCGCCGAGGCCGCCGCAGCTGGAATCGAAAATCGAGATGCCGCAGCCGAGCGCGGCGTAAACGTTTGCGAGTGCGGTTCCGCGCGTGTCGTGGAAGTGCATCGCCAACTGCTCGAGCGGAATCCGATCGGCGAGCAGCGGAACGAGCTCCTCGACTTGGCTGGGTACGCCGACCCCGATCGTATCGCCGATCGAAAGTTCATCGCAGCCGAGTTCCAGCAGTGCGACCGCGACCTCCACGACCTTTTGCGGCCTCACTTCGTCGCCGAACGGCGAGCCGAATGCCGTCGAAACGTAACCGCGCACCCGCAGCCCATCGGCCTTGGCATTGCGAACGACTTCACGGAATGTGGCGATCGATTCGGCGATGCTCATGCGGATGTTCCGTTCCGTGAATCGTTCGGAGGCGGCGGTAAACACCGCGATCTCGCGCACGTCGACCGAACGCGCGCGTTCGTATCCGCGCATGTTGGGCACGAGCGCGGGGTAGCGAACGCCGGGGCGTTTGGCTATTGCGGCATAGACCTCGGCGCCGTCGGCGAGTTGAGGAATCGCCTTCGGACTGACAAACGACGTAGCTTCGATAATCGGTAGCCCGCTCTCGGAGAGCAGATCGACGAACGCTATTTTGGTCGCGGTCGCAACGGTCTCCGGCTCGTTCTGTAAGCCGTCGCGCGGGCCCATCTCGGCAATGGTGACGCGTTTGGGCCGCTTCATCTACGCTTCGATCTCCACTAACGTTGCACCGCCGGCGACCGTCGCGCCCTCGCGCGCGTGGACCGAGGCCACCGTTCCCGCACCGGGGGCTTCGATGCGGTGCTCCATCTTCATCGCTTCGAGAACCACGAGCAAGCTTCGCGCTTCGACGCGGTCGCCGGGAGCGACGGCGACGCGAAGAATCTTCCCCGGCATCGGTGCGCGAATACTACCGGAGCGTTCGTCGCCGATGCCGCCGGCGCTCTCGACTTGTGGAGCGGGTGCGAGCCCTACTTCGTATTCGATCCCTTCCCACAAAATTGCATAGCCTCGGTCGTGATGGCGCACGCGCCCGCGCGCTTCGATCTCTCCGACTGCGGCGTGCATGGTCGCGCCGTTCCCCAGCGTCCGCAGCGGCCCCGATAGGTCGCCGTGCACGATGACGCCGTCGGCAGTGCGGTCGATGCGCAACGTTGCTCGCGCGTCGTCGTGCGCGAGAAAGACCGGAATCGCAATACCGGCGATCCGCCACGGCAGCGCGCCGTCGCGCAGCAGCGCCGCCAATGCGAGAATTTGTACCTCGCGGGGAAACGCGGTCCGTGCGAAGCGGGCCTCATCGAGCCGTTGCGCGAGAAAACTCGTGGTCGTATCCCCGCGCATGAAGGCTTCATCTTGGGCGATCCAGCGTAGCAGCGGTAAATTCGTTCGCAGGCCGCCGATCTGCGTGCGATCGAGCGCGTGCTGCAGACGGCGCACCGCTTCCTCGCGCGTCGGTGCCGCGACGATGAGTTTCGCCAGCAACGAATCGTAATAAAGCGTTACCTCGCTTCCAAGCGCAACGCCGCTATCGACGCGCGCCTCCCAGGGGTGCGGCACCTCCCAACGATCGATCTGCCCGGTCGATGGGAGCATCTGCATCGATGGGTCTTCGGCGCAGATGCGTACCTCGATCGCCGCGCCGCGTGGCTGAATCTGTTCCTGCGAAAACGGCAATCGCTCGCCCGATGCGACGCGGAGCTGCCATTCGACGAGATCGAGCCCGTACACAAATTCGGTAACCGGGTGCTCCACCTGCAGGCGTGCGTTCATCTCGAGAAAGTAGAACGACTCATCCGCGTCGAGCATGAACTCGGCCGTGCCGGCGTTGCTGTAGCCGACGCTGCGCGCGGCGCGCAGCGCGGCCTCGCCCATTCGCGCTCGCAGTTCCGGCGAGACGACGGTGCTCGGCGCTTCTTCGAGCACTTTTTGATGGCGGCGTTGGATCGAACACTCGCGTTCGCCGAAATAGACCAAGTTTCCGAAGGAATCACCGAGAATCT
>JAKBCP010000155.1 GCA_021807645.1 bacterium | reverse complement strand
GGGCAAAAGCGCACTCACCATACCCGAAAAAATCGGAACCGTCAGCACCATCAGGATGCTCGTTCTCTCGACCAGGAGCATAAAGGTAGAACTATCGTACGCCGCGGTGGCGGTAAAAAATGCGTAAAGCGCCGTCAGCATAAGGACGAGAATATTCGCCGTTATCCAGTAACGAAGTGGGCTCTTCCCGATCGGGAGGAGACCGAACACGACGAGGCAGAGAGCGCAGATTCCGGCGAGTCGTAGCGCGCTCTCGAGCGAGACCATCGGAAAGACCGGTACGGGAATCTGGGTGGGTATTCCCAGAAAGAGGTCGCCGCGCGAACTTGCCTCGATGCCGCTACGCTGTAGCAGCCAGGAGACGACATCGAGGATCCGCGGCCAGAGCGCGCGCAGTGCAGCGTATGTAGCGGCGACGCCGATGACCACCGTCAATCCACTCGACGTCCAAGCACGCGCGTCGACCCGGAGCGTCCGATGCGAACGATGCGGTCGAATCGTAACGACCGACCGAGCCGGGGCATTTGCATCGGAACTCACTCGATGAAGCCTTGCCTTTCAGAGCAAGCGGGGTAACGCCCCGCGACACGGAGAACGCCGCAGCCTAACGTGATCGTTCATATTCGCCGAGCTCTCCATTTGCTCGTGCTTCCGACGCTCTGCGCTGTCGTTGCTCCTCCGGCACGGCCGCTCGCTCCTGCAGCGCGCTGGATCGAGAGGAATTGCATCGCTTCCGATGGTGCGATCACGGTCCGCCCGCACGGGCGACGCGTAAGCGGCTACTTTGGAAATCTCACGGCACTCGGCCTCGCCGAGAGTGGCGAAAGCTCCCACGTCGTGCTGCGCTGGATGCAATGGTATATCGAGCATGCTGCCCATGCGAGCCTGCGCGTTCCCAGAGATGCGCGGCTCGGGTCAACCGGTCACATCCTCTCCACAGAAGCCCCCGACTCGATCGATGCGTATGGCGCGACCTTTCTTATGCTCGCCCTGCGTTCGTACCGAAGCGAGAGCCCCTCGCTGCGCCGTTACATCCGCGAGCGGCGCTCGGCGATCGAACGGGTCGCCCTCTCGGTTACCGCGATGCAGCAGCGCAATGGTCTCACCTGGGCCAGCCCCGAACATCACGTCGCCTATGCGATCGATAACGCGCAGGTCTACCGAGGACTGCGCGACGGCGCTCGCCTCGTCGCTCTCGCTTACCACGATCGAGCATTCTCACATCTCCTGCGAGTCGACGCCGATCGCGTGCGTGCAGCGATGCTTGGCGAGCTCTGGGATTCCCGACAGCGAAGTTTTCGGAGTTATATCGGCGGCAAGGCCTATGCAAAAGCACCGGCAGCGAATCTCCACATCAGCTATCCTGATGCGCTCGCTCAAGCAACCGCGGTGCTCTACGGCGTCCTCGAACCGCATGGAGAGCGAGCACGCGCATTGCTGGCACGGATTCGAGAGACGTTAGATCCGCAAACAACCGTCGCTCGCACGTCGGAATTTCGCTTGATCTATCTGGCAGCGCTCGAGCGCGCGGGACAACCGCCGGCACCGCAGGCGTTCACCCCTCCCCGGCTCTGTAGCGATGCCGGCTGGGAGCTGATGCTCGCGTCGTCGCCCAGCCGGAGAGGAGGAGCCCTTTCGCATAGGTAACCAACGAGCACGATCTCGGGCGTGACGGAGGTATCGGTGTCCACGACTCAGCGTAATTTCATTTTGTTCATCATCAATCTGGTGCGCTTCATCGTCGGCCTTTTTATGGTCGCCCTGACACTAGCGTTTCTCGCGATCTTCGCGCTCCAGTACATCCACGGGTCGAAGCTTGCAGAGGCGATTCCCGTGATGAAGCTGCATCGGATCATGAATCCAGCCATGGGCCTTCTTGCCCGCTGGCTGGGGCAGCGCTGGCCGACGCCGAATTCCGTCAGTTATCTTCCCCTCGGGGCAGCGGTCGCCTCAATGATCCTCAAGAGTATCCTCGATCTTCCCTTTGCCAAGCTCGATCAGGTTGTTCGCATCGCTTTCCGTCCACGCCGGCTGCACGTGAGCTTCGGGAAGGATGGGAAAATCGATGCCGGTGCCCTCGCACTGACTGCCGAATCCGAGCGTGCTCGCGAAGAGCTCATCCGCCGCTATCGGCAGATCGAACAAGCCCTCAAGAGCGCGCAACAAAAGCGTTGCACGCTGCTCTCAATCGATGTCGTCGGGTCGACGCAGATGAAGATCGGCGAGCGCCCGACGGCGATCGCGGCGACCTTCCAGGCATACGAAGAAATGGTGCGCGAGATGTTCGACGCCTATGGCGTTTGGAAGCAGACCTGGACGCCCGACGGCGTCATGGCTTGCTTTCTCGATCGAGATCTCGCCGTCTCGGCGGCGAAGCAGGTGCTGATATTCCTCAAGAAGTTTAACGAGCATGACAACCATCTGCGAACGCCGTTTCGAGTGCGCGCCGGTCTCAATGAAGGGGAACTCGTCATCTTCGAGGACAGCTCCCTCGAAAAGGTAGCCGATCGCGTCGTCGACGTCGCCGGGCACATGCAGAAACATGCGAATATCGACGCACTCTGGCTCAGCGCGGATGTCTTTCAAGAACTCGCCGATCCGACCGGCTTTCGACCCGTCGACGCGGAGGTTGACGGATATAAAGTTTACGAATGGCTTCCCCAGGAGCCGACGACGCCCGTACCGGTCGCCTAACGAGCTCCTCGCCACAGCGGAGCCGGAAGGTTCCGCACGTGCGTGGAACGATGGACGGCGATGATGCTGCGCTCCCCTCGCTTCGAACCCCGGGCCCTCCGCGGAGAGTTATCTTTACCCGGCGATAAGTCGATCTCGCACCGTGCCCTCATTGTCGGCGCGGCGTCGGCCGAGGCAACTCGCATCACCAATCTCAATTCCGGCCGCGACGTACGAGCGACGCTCGAAGCACTCGGGCAGCTCGGAACGGAGATTTCCGTCGACGGCGAGCGCTACGCGGTGCGCGGCGGTGCGCTTCGCGACCCAATCGTCGCGATCGATGCGATGAACTCCGGTTCGACGGTTCGCATGCTGCTCGGTCTTTGCGCCGGCGCGGGCCTTCGGGCACGCTTCGTCGGCGACGCCTCGCTCTCGCGTCGTCCGATGGAGCCGGTCGCCGCTCATCTCCGCGCGCTCGGCGCGCGCATCGTCAGCACTGACGGCAAGCTGCCCGTCCGCATCGAGGGCACCGGCGACGATCGCTCGACACAAATCATTCTCGTACAGCCTTCAGCGCAAATAAAGTCGGCGCTCCTTTTCGCAGCGCTCTTCTCCAGAACGCCGCTCAAAATTTTCGGCGATCGTGAAACGCGCGATCACACAGAAAGGATGCTCGCGGCGGCAGGCGCCGGCATATCGTGGAACGGTAGCGAGATCGATCTGTACGCTCCAACGGTGCATGGTGGCGGTACGATCGCAATCCCCGGTGATTTCTCCGCCGCGGCGTTCTTTATCGTCGGAGCAACGCTCGCGCGCGGAAGCGCGCTGCTGATACGCGATGTCAACCTGAACCCGACACGGACGGGGCTGCTCGACGTGCTCGAGAGGATGGGCGCGCGAATCTCGCGGCGCAACGAGCGCGAGCGAAACGGCGAACCGGTCGGTGACCTCTTCGTCGAACACGCGGCGCTCCATGCAACGACGATC
>JAKBCP010000154.1 GCA_021807645.1 bacterium | reverse complement strand
TACGCGCTGCCCGCCCGGCGATCTCTGCCCGCTCACGAGCGCAAAATTTGCGCGTTTGCAGCAACAGATCGATCCGAAACATCTGCATTTGCTGGAGATTTCCATCGATCCAACCTACGATTCTCCGGCGGTATTAAAAAATTACGGCGTTCGCTTCGGTGCGATTCCATCGCGCTGGACGCTTGCAACCGGCACCGGATCGACGATCCAGCATCTCCTCAACCGCTTCGTCATCTCGTCGATCGAAGACACGACGGGGCATTACGTACATAACGACGAGCTCTTCATCGTCGGCCCAAACGGGCGGGTTGCCTTTATTGCACGCAGCGCGGCCTGGGTTGCCGGGGGCGCGCTCGCCGAAGCGCGATCGATCGACGGCGAGACGAGCAATCCGTTCGAGCTCTTCGAGCTTTCCTTGGTGGCGAGCATCGTCTCGGCGTGCGGCGGCAGCGAATACGCCGGCGTCGTCATCCTCGATATTGCGCTGATCTCGGCGATCGCGCTCGCGGTCACCTGGATTCTCTGGCGGCTCGGCCGCCGGCTCTGGAAAAAGAGCTAGTGTCCCGAGCCCTCGCAACCGTCGCGAGGCTCCGGCCCGCGCCCGGAGCGGGCGGCAGGCATCCCGCATGCCCGGTGAGGAACCCAAGCGCCCGTGGGTGCAGCGCGTAAGGCGATCGAACCGCCGAGTGCCGAACAGGCGGCTTTTCTAGAACGAGCGATCGAACAGTACGGTTCGATCGCGTATTCCTATGCGTATCGGCTCACGCGCAACGAACCCGATGCCCGCGATCTCGTCCAGGAGGCTTTTATCCGGGTCTACCGGGCGTGGCGCAGCTTCACGCCGGGAACCTCGTTTCAAGCCTGGCTCTACCGGATCATCACAAACTTGCACCGCGACGAACTTCGGCGACGGAAAGGACGTTATTACGATGAGATCCCAGAGGATAACGCACCGCAGGAATGGGGAGGCGAGCGCCCGCTCGCCGTGGAGCCGATCGAGGAGTACCTCGAAGGGCAATACAGCGAAACCATGGCAAAAGCGCTCGACGCGCTCTCACCCGACCAGCGACAGGTGCTTACGCTCGCGGATATCGAGGAGTACAGCTATCAAGAGATCTCCGAGATCATGGGCTGCTCGATCGGCACGGTACGATCGCGCTTGCACCGTGCTCGCAACCAACTTCGTCGCCTCGTGCTGAAATATTCAAACGTATGACAACCGACCGCCACCCCACTCGCGAAGAGATCGTCGATTTCCAGCACCGCGCGCTCGAGCCGGGCGCCGATGCCGTTTTGCTCGCTCATATCGAAATCTGCGTTCCCTGTGCGGCAATCCACGACGAGGAAGCGCGTTTGACCGAACTCGTGCGCGTGCACGCGCTTTCCGAACGCCTGGAACTTCCGCTCGGATTCGCCGCCGCCACCCTCGCCCGCGCGCGCGAGCGAGAACGCCCGCGCTTCGTCGAACGATTTCTCGCCTGGTGGCGCCCGGCGGTTGCCGTTCCAGCTGCCGCGTTTCTCGTACTCGCCGCCTTCCTCGCGCCGGTGCTGCTGCCGCGCCTCCACCACCCTTCGCAGATTAACGCATTGCACGATCTTCGCGACCATGCAGCGTTAATGGCGACCGTACCCTTCGAGGATAGCTCGCAGGCGCCGATCGTCCTCGCAAGCGACAGCGGGAATGCCGCCCCGTAGGATCGCGGCGGCGATCGCCGCTGCCGCGCTGCTCCTTCCCGGAGCGGCGTACGCCGCGCAGCACGACGCTACGCCGCTGCTTCGCGCTGCGCTTCGCGCACCGCAGGTCGTCAGTTACGTCGGCGAGATCGAGAATATCCGTTTCGGAGCGCACGGAACGCAGGCGACGGTCTTCCGCGTCGAACATCGCGCACCCGACCTCACGCACCGTTGGTATATCGTTCCGCAATCCGCGTTCGGCGAGACTGAGATCGAACGCGGCGACACCACCTACGTTCTCGATCCACGCAATCATCGCGTCTTCGTCGAACGCAACCGCGCGCTCGACGACCGTATCGTCATCGCCGACAACGTCGGGCTGATGCTTCGGAACTACCGCCCGGTCCAGCAAGGCACCGGGCATCTTCTCGGCTTTCCCGTCAACATCGTCGCACTGGTCAACAATTATACCGGCAACACGATGATGCGGCTCTGGCTCGATGCGCGCAGTCACCTCGTTCTCGAGCGGAAGGTCTTCGGCGATAACGGAGCGCTTCTCGGCGAGCAGCGTTTCGAGAACCTCGCGTATACCAAAGATATCCCGGCGCGCATTTTTGCAATTCCGAGCGACCTCAAACGTATCGAGCGCACGATTCACCGCCGCCCTTCGAACGATATCGCGGCGGTGCTCCAGAAACTGCCGTTCAAGGCCCGTCGTCCGCACTATCTTCCCGACGGTTTCATCGCCGTCGCCGCGGATCGTACGATTGACGACGGCGTGCCGCAAGCGCATCTGCTCTACTCCGACGGCATCCGCATGATCTCGCTCTTCGAGAACGCCGGCGCATCGCTCGATCTCGACGGCCTCCCCGCGCGGACGTTGCGCTTCGGCGGTCTCTCGGGGAAACTCGCGTCACGTGGTTCGACCTCGCTGTTATCGTGGTCGAAGAACGGCATGCATTACGCCCTCGTCGGATCGCTTGACTCCGGAGAGCTCTCGAAGATCGCCGCCTCGGTCGCTCCGTAGCGTTCTGCGCCGGAGGTCGCCTCAGCGCAGATTTTCGACACCTTCGAAGATATCGCGGAGATGCACGGGGATTGCGGCCGCTTCCGCGCCGGTCGATCCCGCCGCCCCGCTATTGTGGACGGCGGCGATCTCGGCGATCGATTCGACGATATTCTCGATGTCGTAGCCGCCTTCAAGCACGTAGAGCAGCGGCGCTCCCATGCTTCCTGCGAGTTGCGCGAAGATGCGCGCTAACGAACCCGCCGCAGAGCGGTCGACGCCGAGATCCCCGACGGGATCGCCGCGAACGTAATCAAAGCCCGCACTGACGACGATCGCCTCGGGGCGCACGCGGCGTTCCAGAAAGGCTGCTACGCGCTCCCAGAGCGCGACGAAAGCTTCGGTCGCGATTCCCCGCGGGTCGATCGGAAGATTGACGAGGAGATCGCCGCTCGTGGTGCGAGCTTGCTCTTTCGGTCCGCCGCTTCCGGGATATGCGGGCCACGCATGTGAGGAGATATACGAAATTCCATCGCCGACGAGCGCCTGCGTGCCGTTTCCGTGGTGGTAGTCGATATCGAGAATCGCGATGCGCGCTCCTGTTCGCGCCCGAATGTGACGCGCGAGGATCCCGACGTTGTTGAAGAGGCAGAAGCCCATTCCGCGTGCCGGCTCGGCGTGGTGCCCCGGCGGACGCACCAAGGCAAAGCGCGGGTTGCCGTCTTGCTCGACCCCCTCGTAGGCGCGCAGCACGCACCCGACCGCGTGCCGTGCGACCGAAAAGGAGCTCGCATCGACCAGCACGTCACCGGTCGAGAGCGAACTGCTGCCCCTCGCGGCCTCGCATTCGCGCGCCACGAGATCGATGTAGCTCTGTGGATGCACTAATGTCAACGTCGCGTCGTCGGCTTCGAACGACTCTTCGACGATGGAAATATCGGCGCGCGAGCGCAACGCCGCAGCGACGCGTTCGACGCGGTCGGGAGACT
>JAKBCP010000153.1 GCA_021807645.1 bacterium | reverse complement strand
GCCATCTATTAACTCAAGGATTTAGCGAGCCCGCCCCACATCGCCTGCCCACATGGCCCGCCCCGCTTCGCGTGTAGCCGCTCGCGACTGCGAGTAAAATGTGCGCTCGTGTCACGCCTTCCTCGACTCTGGGAATCGGATGCGATGTGATGAAGCGAACGGTGCTCGTTGCCGAAGATGATGAGGCAATTCGCGAGCTTATCCTCCACCATTTGGCCTGCGAAGGCTTTGCAGGCGTCGGCGTCGCCGACGGACTCAGCGCGATCCGCAAAGTGCGCGAGGGCTGCGACCTGATCGTTCTCGATTTGGGACTTCCCGGTCTCGACGGTTTTGAAGTCGCCCGACGGGCGCGCGCGCTACGCGCCTCGTTGCCGATCCTCGTGCTGAGCGCACGCAGCGGAGAGATCGACCGCCTCTTGGGCTTTGAATTAGGAATCGACGATTTTGTTGCGAAGCCGTTTTCGCCGCGCGAACTGGTCGCACGCGTTCGAGCAATCCTCCGTCGGCACGGATTGGACGCCGAGCTTGCCGTCGATCGCGTTTTACGCTTCGGCGATTTGGAGATCGATGTCGCCGCCCGCGAAGTGCGCATGCAAGGCGAAGATCTCGCTTGCAAGCCACGTGAATTTTCACTCTTGCTCGAACTCGCCCGGCACCCCGGCGTCGCCATCGCGCGCGAATCCTTGATCGATCGCGTTTGGGGAGGCGCGTTCGTTGGGGACGAACGAACGGTCGACGTTCACGTCAGCAGGTTGCGCGCGCGTTTGGAGGGGCACGCGCGGTTACGCGCGACGCTGCGCAGCGTTCACGGTTTCGGATATAAGTTCGTTCCGCCGTAACGTGGAACGCTGCGAACGGAACCCGGCGGCGCTCGCCGGCACGTCGCCCGGCACCGGGCGCGTCCGCCCCTTGTTACTTTGGCGCGTTCCGGAGATCGGTGCGATGGCGTTGCGCCAAGGTCGGCGACGCTCGCGGGCCCTGGAACGGCGCGCCGAGGCGCTCTTTCTCGAAGCGGCGGGGACGTTGCTTCGCGCGAGCGATCGGCTTGCGCACCCGGGCGATAGCGAGGATTTCATCGCCTATCTCGACGTTCGCGGGCGCTCCGGCGAGGCGCGTCGCGTGGCACTCCCGGTCGATCTCCGCGGCGCCCTCGAACGCATCGCCGCGCACCTACACGCACGGCTCGATCTTCCTGTCGAAGTCGGATGGAGCTACGTTGCCCCCGGCGATCTCGCACGCGATCCGGCTGCGGCACTGCGCGAAGCGATCGAGCGCGGCGAGCGCGAACGCGAGCGGGTCGCCTTTCTCTCCGCGGTCGGACACGAACTACGGACGCCGTTGAGTTCGATCCGCGGATACATCGAAACGTTGCTCGACGCCCGCCACGACGCATCGACGACCCGTCGATTTCTTGAGATCGCCCAGGCCGAGACCCTTCGCATGGCGCGCCTGGTCGACGGCGTGTTGGAATTCTCGCTTCTGGATTGCAGCGCGCTCCATCTCGCGGACGCATGCTGCGATCTCGCCGCCGTCATTCGTCACGCTATGCGCTCGATGGAGCCCGCGATATCGCGCGCGGAGGCACGCGTGGAGCATCGCGAAATTCCGAGCCTGGCGGTCGCACTCGATGAAGATGCCGCGATGCACGTCGTTCTGAATCTCTTACAGAACGCCGTCGTCCACGGCCGCCGCGGCGGGAGGATCCGCGTCGCTCTCGCGCGCCGTCCGCCGTTCGCGCGTCTACGCGTTGACGACGACGGGCCGGGAATTCCGCTCGAACAGCGCGAGCGCATTTTTCAGCGCGGTACGAGATTGGGAAGCGACGAGAGCCGCGGCTTCGGGCTCGGGCTTGCGATCGTCGAAAGCATCGTCTCGAGAGTCGGGGGCGAGGTGCGCGCGGGCGAGGCTCCTCGGGGCGGCGCTCGCTTCGAAATCCTGCTGCCGTTGCAAGCGGAGAAAGGTGGAGCGGAGTCGTAGCAGGCGGCTCATGACGAGCGTATCACCCGACCTTCGGCGCAGCGAGCGAACGCTCGCGCTCGCGCATAGCGTCGACCGGGGCTACGACGGGAGCGCTCCGATTGCCGTCGCCGAGATCGGCCCGTCGCTTTTCTTTCTCGCCGATTTCGTTCGCTGCGTTCAGACGCCGTGCGAGATCGATTTCCTCGCGATCGTCGGCGATGCAACCGCTCGTCGCTTTCTCACCGATCTCTCCCGGCCGGTCGACGGCCGCGACCTACTCGTCGTCTGCGACCGGATCGACGATCTCGACCGAATGCGTTTTCTGCTCGGGGCGATGCGCGAGCGCGGACCGCGTTCGCTGGCAATCGTCTCGTACCAACCGATCTCGCGAGCGGAGGCTTCGGCCCTCGGCGACGTGACGATTCTCGGCGAGCCGCTATCATGATGCGGCGAGCGCTCGCCGCTTTCTTTGCGATGCTTACGGTCGCTGCGCTGCTCTCGACGAGCGGCAGCGCTCTGCAACTACCCTCGATCGAAGCGGCTGCGACGGACTTTCGCAGCCCCAACGCGCACTTACAGGAGATGTTTCGGGCCGCGCTGCTCGACACCACGACGCTCGCCGAGTACGCCCCCGACGGTACGGCCTACGTAAAGACCGGAGATATTCCCGCCGAGTGGCTGCGCGACGCAAGCGCGCAGTTGCGTCCCTATCTTTTCTTTGCTAAACAGGATCCCAGCGTCCGGAAATTATTGCGCGCGATCCTGGCGCGCATGGCGAAGTACATTCAGATCGATCCGTACGCAAATGCGTTCACGCTTGATTATCGCGTTTGGGAGCAGAAGTTCGAACTCGATTCGCTCGCTTATCCGGTGACGCTGGCATGGAGTTATTGGAAGACGACCGGCGATACCAAGATTTTTACCCCCGATATGGAGAAGGCGCTCGAAGATATTCTCGATACCATGGAGCGCGAACAGGACCATCCGCGGGACTCGCATTATACTGAACCCGAACTCGCCGACGGCGGGAAGGGGCGTCCGGTCGCCTATACGGGAATGATTTGGACGGGCTTTCGACCCTCCGACGATGCCTGTTACTACAACTACCTCATTCCATCGGAGATGTTCGCCGTCGTCGCGCTCGGCGACATCGCCGATATCGAGCGCAACGTTTATCGCAACGTGATTCTTGCGCGCTCCGCCGATGCGTTACGCGATGAAGTGCAGCGCGGCATTCAAACGTACGGACTCGTCTTCGTTCCGAAATACGGATATATCTATGCCTACGAAGTCGACGGCCTCGGGCATGCGATCCTCACCGACGATGCCAACATCCCAAGCCTTCTCTCCGCCCCCTATATCGGCTACACGTCGAAATCGAACGTGTACTATCAAAATACGCGGCGATTCCTACTCTCGGACGATAACCCGTCCTTTTATTCGGGGCGGTACGCGTCGGGCATCGGAAGCTTCCATACTCCCGATCACTGGATATGGCCGCTCGCGCTCATCATGCAGGGGTTGACCGCACGATCGCAGACCGAAAAACAAGATGTCCTCAACGAATTACTCGCCAGCGATCCGGGAGATCATTTGCTCCACGAGTCGTTCGATCCCAACGATCCCAAGCATTTTACTCGACCGAATTTTGGTTGGCCCAATGCACTCTTTTCGGAGTTCGTCATGACCGCGTTCGAAGGAAAACCGGAGATTCTGGGAGGGAAAGGT
>JAKBCP010000152.1 GCA_021807645.1 bacterium | reverse complement strand
CGCGGCCTCGCATTCGCGCGCCACGAGATCGATGTAGCTCTGTGGATGCACTAATGTCAACGTCGCGTCGTCGGCTTCGAACGACTCTTCGACGATGGAAATATCGGCGCGCGAGCGCAACGCCGCCGCTACGCGCTCGACGCGGTCGGGAGACTCCGGATGCGCGCTTCCGCGGAGATGCGCTCCGAGGGCGATGTCGGTGACGACTCTCACGCTCGGAACGCGTACATTCTACCGCCGCGAAGCGGGTTTCTTCGAGAGGGATCGGATGGCGGCGATCGCCTGGCGATAGCTTGCGGAGTTCCGTGCCACGACGCGTAGGACGCGACGATAGGCAAGGATCGCTTTGGGTTTCTCGTTATTGTGCGCGTAGGTTTTCGCCGCCACCACGAGCATGTCGGGTTGACGGTCGAGATAGCCCGGCGCATTTCGGTCGAGCGCGTCGAATATCTGCGCCGCTTCACCGTAGTTGTGGAGGTGATAATCGGCGCTGGCGATGCAGCCTAACGTATCGGGTTGACGATCCGCCTGAAAACTCTGTTCGCAAGCAACGCGCGCTTTGCTATAGAGCTTCCGGTAAAAATAGACCTGACCGAGCATTGCGTAACTCTGCGCCGAGGGGCGTACCTTTACCAAACTCGAGAGATAGGTCGTCGCCGCAACGACGTCGTGCCGGTCGAGCGCGTCCTGCGAGAGACGCGCGAGCACGGCCGGATTCTTCGGATCGATCTTCAGCGCCGCCAGCCACTGTATGCGCGCGTCTTTCATATCCTTTTGCTGCGCGTAATAATCGCCCATCGCGCCGTGCGCGACCGCATTATCCGGGTATTTTTTCAAGGCTTCCTGGAAGATCGCCAGTGCCTGCGGGAATTTCTTTTCGCCGGTGAAGTAGGTCGCTTTCTCCATGAGGACCTTCACTCGATCGTCTTCGTTCGTCGCAGCGTACTCCGCATCGTCGTATGCCAGGATCGTCTTGGCATCGTTGTGCTCGGCAGCATAGAGCGACGCACGGAAGAGCAGTAGATCGAGATCGCCCGGCGAGATTGCGAGTGCCTGGTGGATTGCGGCGAGCGCTTTCGGATATTGTTTTTGCTGCTGGTATATTCGTGCGCTTTGCAGCGACGGCGTCGGATCCTTGGGATCGAGCTTCTGCGCCACGGCGAACTCGGCGAGCGCCTTATCGAATTTTTGTTGCTCGGCATAGACGGCACCGAGAGCGACGTACGCCTGCGAGCTCTTCTTATGAAAGACGATCGCGCGTTTTGCAACGCGTTCGGCGAGGTCGAATTTTCCGCTGCGCGCATAGAGGTCGGCGAGTTGCGAGAGGATGCCGACATTGGTGGGGTCGAGGTCGGAGGCACTCTGGAAATCGGAGATCGCCGCCCCGGCGTTCCCGACGAGCTCCTGCGCGTAACCGTCGAGGTAATAGATACGCGCATCCTTATTTCCGGCCTGGAGCAGTTGCTGCGTCAGCGAGAGCGCTTGCTCGGCCTGCCCGACGCTCAGATAGACGCCCGCGAGTTCGAGTGCCGCTTGACGATCGGTCGGATGCGCCTTAAGGCGAGCCTGGAGGCGTGGAATCGCGATGCTGGGTGGTTCGGGCGTTGCGGTCGGCAGCGCGGATGGTGAAGGCGATGGGGTTGCGGCGGCCTTTTTATGGCCGAAGAGCCCGGCGCTCGCCTGCGGCGTACCCGCGAGCACGAGCGCGCCGAGAAAGAATGCAACGAGCGCTGCGAGCCGCAGGCGCCTCACTGCTTCGCCGCCGTGACGAGTTTCGTCAATTCCGGAACGATGGCGAAAGCATCGCCGACGACCGTGAGGTCGGCGAATTCGGCGATCGGCGCCGAGGCATCTTTGTTGATTGCAACGATCGTTCCCGATGCACGCATGCCGACCTTATGCTGGATCGCACCGGAGATACCCACGGCGATATAGAGCGGCGGGCTCACGGTCTTGCCGGTCTGCCCGATCTGCAAGCTGTAACTCACCCAACCGGCATCGGCTGCGGCGCGCGACGCACCGACCGCCCCGCCGAATGCATCGGCGAGCGGTTTGAGTAACGTGGTGAACGGCTCTGCGCCGCCCATCCCGCGCCCACCGGCGATCACGACCGGAGCTTCCTCAAGAGCCATCTCTCCCGACCCTTCTTCGACGTCGCGTTCGATGGTGAGCGGATAACTCGCACCCTGCGCATCGTGCCGCTCGATCGCGGCCCCGCTCCCACCCGGGACGGCCGCGAAGGCACCCGGACGGATCGTCGCAATCCCGTAGTCGCCCGCGCGCAAAACGCAGTGCGTTACCAACGCGCCCCCGAGCTTCGGCGAGACGCATTCGACGCGACCGTTCGTTACCGCGATCTCTGTTACGTCGGCAGCTATGCCGGCGTTGAGCCGCGCCACCAAACGCCCGGCGAGGTCTCTTCCGGAGAGTGTATTTGGGATGAGGAGCAGGGCGGGACCGACGCTCTTTGCCGTAGCCTCGAGATAATGGACGATCGGATCGAGCAAGAACGTATCGACTGCGGAGTCCTCGACGACTTGCACCGCATCGATCGGATAGTTTTTGGCCTGTTCGGCGACCGCTGCGGCACCCGCTCCGAGCACCACGGCGACGGCACGCCCACCGAGCGCATCGGCGATCTTGCGCGCCTCGGTCAGCATTTCGAACGTGACCTTACGAGTCGCGCCCTTCTTCTGTTCGACGTAAACGATGACGTTTTTCATCACACCAACTTTTTCTCTTTAAGAAAGGCGAGGATCGTCGCCGCACCGGCGGCGGGATCCTCGGGGGTAACGATTTGCCCGGCGCCGCGCGCCGGCGGCGGCGCAAAGGAGAGCAGTTCCGTCTTCGATCCCGTCGCTCCGACGGTATCGGCGGCGCCGATATCGGCGACGCTCAACATGTCGATCGGCTTTTTCTTCGCGCCCATGATGCCTTTGAGCGACGGGTAACGCGGTTCGCCGATCGTCAAAGCGGTGGTGACGAGCATCGGTAACGCTCCGGTGACTTCTTGATACCCGCTGTCGGTCTCGCGTTCGACGCGCACCTTCCCGTCGGCGATATCGATCTTGCGCACGTTCGTCAGACAGGGCACCCCGAGAAATTCCGCGAGCGCACCGGGCACCGCGCCGGTACTGCCGTCGTCGGTGAGCCCTCCGACGATGAGAATATCGAAGCCGATCCGCTTGAGCGCGAGGCTCATCGCGTGCGCACTCGCCCAAACGTCGCTTCCCTCGAGCGAACTATCGCTGAGCATGACCGCGCCATCGGCGCCCATCGCCAGTGCCTTGCGCAATGATTCTTTGAGCGACTCGGGCGACATGCAGAACACCGTCACCGTGCTCTCGCCGCCGATACGCTCCTTGAGCTGCAAAGCAGCTTCCAACGCATATTCGTCGTACGGATTGATGACGGTTTCGACGCCCGTTCTCACCAATCGCTTGGTTGCGGGATCGATTTTTTTCTCGCCGTTGGGATCGGGAACCAACTTGACGGTGACCACGATTTTCACGTGTACGGCGTCCTCCTGTAGATGAACGGGAAACGTATCGAAGCGATGCCTCATCTCACTACGAAGGAGGCATTCCGTGCCATCCTACGAGCAGGGGAGACACTTTCGCGCCTGCAAAGGTCGAGTGATGCTTTCGACATGTCGCGCGCTCGCCCTCGCCGCAACCCTGATAGCAACGTTGGGAGCCGCAGCGACACCGAAGC
>JAKBCP010000002.1 GCA_021807645.1 bacterium | reverse complement strand
AATACGAACTTACCCTGCAACCGCAGGGGGGCGAGCCGATCCTTGCCTACGTGAACGAGAAGACATTCCTCCCCGACAAGCTTCAAATCGGGAGCGACCCCTTCAAAATGGTCGTGATTCCAAGTGATTGGAAACCGACCGATAGCGTGCTTTTCCCAATGAAAATGACCGTGCAACTCTACGATGAAGAGTTTCAAATGAATTACTCGCTCGTCAGCCTTCAAGTAAACGAAAAATTCAAGGCCTCGCTCTTTGCCCAGCCCGTGCCCGCTCTCTAATGACGTCTATTACGAAAGGTCACATGATGAAACGACTTATTGCAACGATCGTGCTCGTTCTCTCGCCCACAATTCTTCAGGCGCAAACGCTTGGGGGCTCGTTTCGTCCGGCCTTCGTTGAAGGAAACATCCGCGCGGGGGATACCGGTAAGCCGTTGGCCGGGGCGAAGATCGACGTTGTCGGGGCGAAGTTTTCGAAGAAGGGCATGAAGGAACAAAGCGGTTGCGGCGCCGGCTTTACGATGAGTGCGGCGAACGGCAGTTTCGCCGTCGGCGTCGGATCGAACAACCTTTGCGTGACGAAGAAACACCCGATAAACGGTGTCTATTACGTGACCGTTGCGAAACGCGGCTATCTGCCGCAAACGCAAACGATCGATTTCGGCAAGGTGGGGCGCGGCAACGAGATCGGCCCCCTTAAGGTAACGCTGACGCCGGCGCACGCGACGATCTTCGGCCAGGTCTTTGTCGGCGGTAAACCGCTATCGTACGCGAATGCCTTTATCGTCAAGAATCCCTATTCGGGGGCGCTTCACCACCCCAAGGGGCACGTCATCCCGCTATCCAGCGAGATACCGACGGTGCGAACGGATAAGTACGGGAAATTCACGTTATCGGTCTCCCCGGGCGACTACTATGTCTTGGCGAGCAAATCCGGTTATCAATTAGTGACGAAGACGGTCAACCCGTTGGCGGTGCAACTCTACGATAAATTGACGGCAAATCCGTTCGCCGGGGCGATGATGAAGGCTCGGCTCGCACAATTGAAGCAGCCGCAACTCGGCGTTGCCGTCCACGTGCTCGACGCCGGTTCCGCCTCGGCAAATTTGAGCATGGTGGTTGCAGTCGGCCCGAGGGGCCCAGAACAGCCGGCAAAGGTAAAACCGCTAGCATACCGGCCGGTCGAGTTTCGCTTGAGCGGTGCGGCACGATCCTCGCCGAATAACGTCCTATTCTTTACTGCTGATGGACGGTATAACGACGATACCGGCCGCTACGAATTATCGATCGCGCGTTCGCGCATTCCACTGGGTGCCAAAAAAGTCGACCCCTTCGTGTCGCATCTCAAGACCTTCAATATTATCGTTTACGGTGTGCCTTCAAGAGTCGGTTGTCGGCATAAACCGGGGCATATATCCGATGATTATTGCGGGAACGCCATCTACTCGTTTACCGATGAAACGGCAACGCCCGGGCGCCTCTATTACTATTACATCGAGGAAGGATCGCCCAACCTCTTCGGGGCGAACGGCCGCGTCAAAGCGATGCGGGCCGGTGTGCTACATTCCAACCTCGTGCAGATCATCACGCACTAGCGGATGACGACGCGCGTTCCGTCCTGCAGCGATTCCGGCGGGCGGAGGATAACGCGATCGCCGACGGCGAGTCCGGTTCGTACTTCGGCGAGCTCTGCCCCGAGTCGTCCGATTCCTACAGTTACTCGGCGCGCACGTCCGTTCTCGATACGAAACGCGCACCATGCCTCGTCGCAGCGTACCAGTGCCGGGACGGGAACGGCGATTCCCTCCGCGCTCGTGGTAACGATGCGAACGTCGAGCCGATAGGCATCGCCGAGGGAGCGAAGGCTCCCGGGAAAGGTGGCGATGACATTGACGCGTTGCTCTTCGATGCCAAGCGCGGATATTTTGGTGTATCCCGCGGGCTCCACGCGACGAACCGTTCCCCATGGATGCGCGTCGCCTGCCCCGCTTACTATCTCAACCCTGTTGCCCGGCCGAATCGCGACGGCATCTTGCGAAAGGACGTCGGCGACCACTTCGATGCCGTTGCGGTCGCCGATCTCGACGATCGGCGTTCCCGCTTGAACGTACGATTCGCTCTTCTGCAAAACGCGCAAAACCTCGCCGGCAACCGGAGCGACTACGCCGGTACGTCGGTTGCGGTCCTCCAAATTATGCAGTTCGGCGCGCACGGCGGCGATTTGGGCGCCGTAGACGTTCCGCAGATAGTCGGGGTCGCTGACGCGGCGCGCGAGTTCGTCGGCTGCCGCTCGATCGGCGCGTAATTGGTGATCGGCTGCGGTTGCATCGGTTTTGGCGATCTCCAATTCCCGTTGCCGCGTCGTTGCCGTGAGCTGGGCTTGTTCGTAGGCAGCACGAGAGAGATAGCCCTTATCGGCGAGATCGCGAAGGCGAGCGAGATCGCGTAGGCTCTGTGCGGCCGCCGCTTGTAGCACCCTGACGCGCAAGTGCGCCGAAGCATCCAGCGATTTCGAGGCGAGTGCGCGCGAGCGCACCTGCGCGAGTGCCTCTTCCTTCGGGCGCAGCGTTTCGACGCCGGCAAGATCGGCCTCGAGCTCGCGTACTCGCGCGAGCGCCGTGGTTACCGCGACGGTGTAGGGTAGAGGGTCGATCGAGGCGATGCGCTCGCCCGCTCGCACGCGGTCGCCCTCCTCGACGGTGACGCGAAGCAAGCGCCCTGACACCTGCGCCGAGAGCGCATAACGGTCGTGAATTCGCGTTTTGGCCTCGCTCTCAACGCTGGTTTCAATCGTCCGTCGTTCGACGATTGCACTCTCGACGCGAAGAGGCACCGGGCGAAAAGCATAGGCGATTGCGCCGGCTGCGACGAGGGCTGCGCCGACCCAGAGCATCCGTACTCGTGATGGCGCCTTCATTCGCCAACCTTCAACGCAGCGACGATGTCGAGACGATAGAGCTGGTTGGTCAGAAGCGCGGCGGTAATCGCTGCAGCGACGATGACGCCGCCCGCGGAAAGGACGTACGTCGACGCAGCGACCACGATTGGGACGCGGTAATACTCCAGTTGGTAAAGCGGTTGAAGCGCCTGGTCGAGCGTCAACCCCAGCAGAAAACCGATCGGAATCGCCGCAAGGGTTAGGAGCGCCTGTTCGCCGACCAGCATGACCGCCGTGTACGCGAAGCTATAGCCTAAAATGCGGAGCGTGCTGAGATCGCGTGCGCGCTCGGAGAGCGCGACGCGCCCCGAATTGTACACGACGCCGATGGCAATGACGAGTGCGAACCCGAGAATGAAGGTCGCCGAAATGCCGATCGACTCGGCGAACGTTTTGCGAAATTCTTCGAGCGCGGCACTACGGTAGGAAATTCCCGCGATCTCCGGGGTCGTCTTGGCGGCGCGATTGAAGGCGGCTTCACGGCGCGGGTCGATACGGACGTAGGCTCCTGAGATACTTGGCCCTTCGTGGAGGATCGCTTGCAGGTCGTCGATCGGCATATAGACATTGAGACCCACGAGTTCGTCGGCGACCGCCGCAACGACGCGCCGGACGACGGGGCGTCGCCCTTCGTAGAACGAGAGTGTGACGTCCGAACCGGGCCGAACCTTTAATATCGTTGCTAGCGCTTTGGTGAGCACCACGCCATGGGCCGGAAGATGAATTTCTCGGAGATCGCGATCGATGATGCGGTGCAGCGCCGGCGTGTGGTTTGACTCAACGCCGATGACGGCGAGTCGGCGCGAACGATGACCGTTGGAGACACGAACCAGGGCGCTCCGGAAAGGCTCAACTTCCATCACGCCCGGGAGCGCCGCGACGTCGAGACGGGCCTGCGATCGTAGCGTGCGGTTGAAAACGAGCGTCGCATCCTCGCGGCTCACATAGTTGAATTGCACGTCCATCATCCAGAAGACGGAATCGAACGTCGATCGTCCGACAAAGAGGATCGCAACGGCAAATGAGAGTGCAATCACGGTGAACAACGAAGGGACCCAGCGCCGTTCTATCGTTCGGACGAGCATGCGGAACATCGGTGGGAACGCGTGCGAAAGGCCGGCGCGCTCGAGGATCGTCGGCCGAAAGACGGGCGGCGAGAGTGCCCGCATCGCCTCTGCCGGAGGGAGCGAGACGGCGGCGCGAACCGCCCAGAGTGCGCCGAGTGCGCCTGCAAGGAGACTGATAGCGATCGCTACGACGGCAATCCGCGGCTCGGAATGAAACGCGAGGTGCGGGAAGCGAAAAAAGTTGGTGTAGATGACGGCGAGCCGATACCCCATCCACCAGCCGATCGGTACTCCTGCCGCGGCTCCGATCCCGACGGTCAGCACGGCAGCGGTCAGGTAATGCAAGGCGATCGTCACGTTCCCATACCCAAAAGCCTTAAGAATGGCGATCTGTTCGCGTTGAGTGCCAACCAGGCGGGAGAGTGCCGCGTTGATGAGAAAGGCTGCAACGCCCAAAAAAATCAACGGTATGGCTATCGCCTGCGCGCGCAATTGACGCAGTTCGTTGCTGACGAATCGATCGGAGATTTGCTCGTCGCGTCCGTAGGCACCCAACGAACCATACGGCGCGAGCAGCCGGTCGAGCCGTTCGCGCGTAGCGCTACGATCGGCGCCCGGAGCGAGCCGGATGGTGAGATCGTTGAAAGCGCCCGTCATGTCGAATGCAGCGGCGAGCGCCGAATCGTTCATCCATGCGATTCCGAAGTGACGGCTGTCGGGCCAAATATCAGCGGCGCCGCGCATTTCGTAGACGTATTCAGGGGAGAGGGCGATGCCGACGACGCGAATCGTATCGCGGCGGCCATTGAGTACGATACGGATCGTCGATCCCGGCGACAGATGATTGGCTTGTGCGAAGGCCTCGCTAATCGCGACCTCGTCGTGCGACGTCGGAGACGGCAAACGCCCTACCCGAAGAAAGAGGCGATTGAGCGATGGTTGCTTGCCGTTGGGGATGCCGATGAGACGTATTCCTGCAAGGTCGGTACGGCCGGGGAGATCGGCGATGACGTCTTCGACGACGCGCGTTTGCACGTTTTGGACAGCGGGTAAGGCGGCGATGCGATGGGCGAGGGCGTTGGGAGCACGGGTGCTATGGGCGAAAATATCTCCGAATGCAAAGTCGCGATAGTATCTGACCAGCGCGGCATTCATCGACTCGAAGTTGCTTTGCATCGTAACGAAGGTCGCGATGCCGCAGGCAGTGACGGCGCCGATCGCGATAATTTGCCCGCGCCACAACACGAGGTCGCGCAGCAGTTTGCGGAACAGCGCGGAGATCACCATAAAATTTCTGCCGCTCCGCGTCGCTGCGGGTTGCCAGCGATCGACGCGACCGTTCCGTCACTCATCGTGATCACGCGGTCGGCCATCGCCGCGATCGCCGCATTATGCGTGATGACGACCGTCGTGGTGCCGTAGGTCTCGTTCGCTTCGGCGAGCGCTTCGAGCACCAGTCGCCCCGTCCCCGAATCGAGCGCCCCGGTTGGTTCGTCGCAGAGCAGGACATCGGGACGCTTGGCGATGGCACGAGCGATCGCCACCCGCTGCTGCTCCCCACCCGATAACTGACTCGGGAAATGATCGGCGCGGTTCTCCAGGCCGACCAAGCGCAGTGCCGTGCACGGATCGAGCGGGTTCTCGGCGATCTCGGTTACGAGTTCGACGTTTTCGCGAGCGGTGAGGCTGGGGATGAGGTTGTAGAATTGGAACACGAATCCCACGTGCTCGCGACGGTAGCGCGTGAGTTCGCCTTCGGTCGCTCCGGTCAGCCGGTGGTCGCGAAACACGACGTCGCCCGCACTGGGCACGTCGAGGCCGCCCAAAATATTGAGCAGCGTCGATTTGCCGCTGCCCGACGGTCCCAAAATGACGACAAATTCGCGTTCGTATAGCTCGAGATCGACATCGTGCAGGGCACGAACGACCACCTCTCCCATCAGGTAGTTTTTTGTAAGACCGATAGCGTGAAAGACCTCAACCGCCATAGCGCTACTCTAGGAATGCGAGGCGAAGTTTCTAGGAAGGCCGAACGCGCGAGCATTCTTGCGCTTTTCCCTCAATTTGCGCACAATGGGCTTATGAACGAGCGGTTACGGGCCCCGGCGGCGATCGGCATAGCTCTGATCGCGATGATTGCCCTCGCCTGGGTTCTGCGGCCGCTGTTGTTGGTAATCGTTCCGACCGGCCTCTATGCGGTCATCACGTGGCCGTTGGTGCGGCGCCTGCGGCGGCGCCTACCGGCGCCGGTCGCCGCGATTCTCGCCAACGCCGCGCTCGCTGCCTTCATCGTCGGTCTCTCCGTCCTCTTCGGTCCGGTGCTTTACGTGCAGGCATTACGATTGCTCGCGGCGATGCCCGAGGCCGCAGCTCGTGCCCTCGCTACATTGCCCGCGGGAGCACGCGACGAACTCGTACGTATCGCCGGGCAGATCGACGTGCGCGTGCTCTCGTGGTCGCGAGAAATTTTCGGGGCATCGTTGAGCCTCCTGCGCTCGACCTCCGCGATCTTCGGTGCTGCGATAATCGTGCCCATTCTTGCGACGTACCTGCAACTCGATGCCCCCCGCTACCTGCGAGCGCTCGACACGATCGTTCCTGCAGACCGGCGCGAAAGCGTTCGCACAACGATCGCCGAAATGTACGCCGCGCTCGACGGTTTCGTGCGCGCTCAGATATTAGTAAGCGCGATCGTTGGCTTTCTCGTCTATCTCGCGTTGCAATTGCTCGGCGTTCCATTTGCCTTGACGATCGGCGTCCTCACGGCGGCGATCGACCTCATTCCGTATCTCGGAGGAATAGCCGCCATCGTCCCTTCGGTCGTCTTGGCTCTTGCCTCCGGCAGCGTCGCGAAAGCGTTCTTCGCCGTTCTCATTATCGTCGCGATTTTCGAGTTCGAAGCGCAACTGCTTTCGCCGCAAATCGTCGGAAGGCAGACACGTTTACCGACGTCGATGGTGGTTCTCGCGTTACTCGTCGGCGGCGAACTCTTCGGTCCGCTCGGGCTCTATCTCGCCGTTCCCGTCGCCGCGATGGTGCGCGTCGCGTTGGCGCGCAGCTTGGACGCGTGAGGGAGGTGCAGTGGAGCCGATAACCGGCACGCTCGCCGATGCCGAGATTGCGGCGCTCGGAATCAGTTCGGTAGAGGCCGCCAAACGTCTCGCCGCCGACGGGCCGAACGAATTGCCGTCGGCGAGGCGCCGGTCCTGGCTCTCGGTCGCGGCCGAAGCGGCGCGCGAACCGATGTTCTTGCTGCTGGTCGCCTGCGGCATCGTATACGTGTTGCTCGGCGATCGTGCCGAGGCTGCAATGCTCCTGGCGTTCGTTGCCGTCGTCGTAGGCATCAGCATCTCGCAAGCGCAAAAAGCCGAGAGAACGCTCGATACGCTCCGCGAGCTCGCAGCGTTCCAGGCGATTGTCGTGCGCGACGGCATTCAGCAGCATGTCTCCGCGCGCGATATCGTCCGCGGTGATACGATTGTCATTCTCGAAGGCGATCGCATTCCCGCCGACGCGGTATTACTCGCAGAAACGAATGTGAGCGTCGATGAGTCGCTCCTCACCGGCGAATCGATTGCGGTTCGAAAATCGGTGGTCGCTCCCGTTCCGGAGCAAATGGCGAAGCCCGGCGGCGAGGGGATGCCCTTCGTATATTCAAGCACGATGGTCGTTCAGGGTAAGGGGATAGCACGCGTCCTCGCGACCGGCTCGGCGACGCAAATCGGCTCCATCGGCGATGCTCTTGCCGACGTGAAGGTCGAGCCGACACGCATCCAGCGCGAGACGACCACGGTCGTGCGTCGGTTGGCCGTCGCTGCGGTGCTGCTGAGCGTGGTCGTCGCCGTTGCCTTCGGTTTTCACCGCGGCGATTGGTTACGGGCCGTCCTGGTCGGCATTGCGCTGGCGATGGCGATCTTGCCCGAAGAGCTCCCCGTCGTCCTCTCGGTCTTTCTCGGGCTTGGCGCCTGGAGGATCGCACAGAAGAACGTATTGACGCGTCGGCTTCCGGCGATTGAAATGTTGGGTTCGGCGACGGTACTTTGCGTGGATAAAACCGGTACGATTACCGAAAATTGTATGTCGGTCGTGACGCTCTCCGCCGCCGACGGTGCGCTCTGTCGTTGCGAAAGCCTGACATCGATTCCCGAGGCGTATCATGATATTCTCGAATACGGAGTCTTGGCAAGCCATCGCGATCCCTTCGATCCGACCGAACGTGCGATCGCTGATGCATTGGAAAATCGCCTGCCGGGGAGCGATCGCGTCCATCGTGACTGGGTATTAGCCGGCGAGTATCCGCTCTCGCGCTCGATGCTGGCGATGTCGCGCGTTTGGGTACGGCCTGATGCCCGGCATTGGGTCGTTGCGGCGAAGGGGGCGCCCGAAGCGATCGCCGATCTCTGCCATCTCACCTCCGACCAAACCGCGGCGCTCGAGAAGCGCGTTTCGGAGATCGCGTCCGAGGGGCTTCGCGTCCTGGGCGTTGCCCGAGCGCTCTATCTCGGCGATCGGTTGCCCGAAGGGCAACACGATTTTGAATTCGCATTCGTCGGCTTGATCGGGCTTGCCGATCCGGTGCGGCCGCGCGTGCCGGCTGCGATCGCCGAAGCCTATACTGCGGGCATTCGCATCGTCGTCATTACCGGAGATTATCCCGCAACCGCAGTCAGCGTTGCGAAGAGCATCGGTTTGCAGCACCCGGATCGCTACTGCACCGGCGTGCAATTGGAGGCGATGGATGATGTCACGCTTGCGGACGAGGTCGCAACGACAAATATATTCTGTCGCGTCATTCCCGAGCAAAAGCTTCGGTTGGTCGAAGCCCTCAAAAAAAACGGGGAGATCGTGGCGATGACCGGTGACGGCGTCAATGACGCGCCGGCGCTCAAGGCCGCCCATGTCGGCATCGCGATGGGCGAGCGCGGAACAGATGTCGCACGCGAAGCGGCGGCGTTGGTATTGCTCGATGACGATTTCGGCTCCATCATTGAAGCGATCAAAACGGGACGGCGCATCTTCGATAATCTCCACAAAGCGATTGCGTTTGTTATCGCCGCACATGTTCCGATCGTTGGAATGAGTCTGATTCCGGTGTTCTTCGGCATGCCGTTGCTGCTGCTGCCCGTACACATTTTATTTTTGCAACTCATCATCGACCCGGCATGCTCGATTGCATTTGAAGCGGAACCGGCTGAAGAAGATATCATGCAACGCCCACCGAGGCCGGTCGATGCGTCGTTGTTCGATCGCGCGCTGTTACTCAATGCAGGGCTTCAAGGGGGCATAGCGCTTGCGGCAACGCTAGCGGTCTTTGTGGTCGCGCTGTCCCTCGGTCGCGACGAACGCGCGGCGCGGGCGCTCGCCTTCACCACGATGGTGTTGGTCAGCGTGGCGTTGCTGTTCATCAATCGGTCGACCGGCGCCAGCGTCGCCCGCGCGATCCGCGCCCGCAACCCCGCCGTCACGATCATCGCTCTCTGCGCGCTGCTCTTTCTCGCCGCAGCGTTGACGGTCGCGCCGATCCGTCACCTCTTCGCCTTCGAAGTGCTCCACGTACGCGATGTTGCGCTGTTGGCGAGTGCGTGGGTGTTCTCGATCGTGGGGCTGGTTCTGCTCCGCTTCGTTGCTGCGGTAGGGGCCCGGCGGCGTACGCTATCGAGCTAGCGGCGGGCGTCCGTGCGGCCGCGGTTGCACGCCGACGTTATCGCGACCGCCGACATCTTTATGGGCTTGGGCTTTCCCGGCATGCGGGGGCCGGTGCGCGTAGTCGAGGCTCGCGGCATCGATGCAATACCCCGCCTCGGAGACGACCGCGGGATCGACCGTTAGCGATCGCAGCGCCAATTCGGAATAGATCTCGCTGAGGCGCGCGAGAAGATGCTCGACCGTATGGCGAAGGCGCTCGTTACCGACCAGCAGGCCGCGAGCGACGAGTTCGTCGACCATCGTTGTCGCTTCGAACGGCGAGAGCGGCATCAATCGCCGCGCCTCACCCTCGCCGATCCCCACGATCATCGATGGGCCAATGGGTGCTGCGGGGTCGATGCTGATGCGTACTTTGGTTCGATGGCGTCGCCCCAAATGTTCGTGGGTTCCATCGGCCGGATGGACGCGGAGGCCGAATCGCTCGAGTTCGTTCAGGGCTGCGGGTCCGGTATGCACGTTCATACAAAAATCCTAGCGATAGCCGAAGAAGAGGCGATGAATCCCGGGTGCAGGCGTCTTCTCGGAGCCTCTATGTCGTCGCGGCCTCGACGAAGCTGCAGAGCAGGTTCACCATCGCGATCTGCTCGACCGTCGAACATCGCAGGTCGAGCAGGCGCGGGGCGGCGACCAAGATGCTCATGCACTGCGCTCGCGACACCGCGACGTTAAAGCGATTCTTTTCGAAGAGAAAGTCGATCCCCCGCGGCGCATATTCGAGGCTCGACGTCGCCATCGAATAGAAGACGATCGGCGCCTCCTGCCCCTGAAACTTATCGACGGTTCCGACACGAACGTCGGGGAACCCGGCCTCGGGAAGCATGCTCTCGAGCAGCAGGCGCTGTCCGTTATACGGCGTGACGATGAGAATATCGGCATCGGTAATCCGCCGTGCCTTCCCGTCGCGAACGCGAACGTGGCCTTTTCGCAAGAGCGCGATCTCGGCGATAATGCGCTCTGCCTCCTCGACCGATTCGCGTGCGTTCCCCTCGTGAGCGACGGGAATATATCGTAGCCCCGCCCCGCTCAGGCCCGGGCTCTCTACCTGCGAGCCTTCCGTCTCCGGCGCGGCGTGCAGACGGCCGGCGTAGACGTGCTTCGATACGAACGTGCAGATCTTCGGGTGCATACGATGCGAGGTATCGAGAAAAACGCCGCGCTCCGGCGGCACGGTTGCGTCGTCCGCGAGCAGATAGGCGAGCACCGAGCGGCCCATGCCGGCGGGGTGGATGCCTTGCGATACTTGGGCGAGTTGCAGCGGGTCGCCGAGGAGGACGAGATTCTTCGCGACCGGTGCGACGGCGACGACGTTGGCAAGCGCGATCTGTCCGGCCTCTTCGATAAACAGATAATCGAGTTTCGGGCCGAAATCCTCGCGAGCGAAGAGCCAGGAGGTCCCCGCGGCGAGATCGCAGGCGTCCTCGGTGAAATCGGCGTTTTTCGTCGTCGTCGTTACGAACGACCGGCGAAGCGGAGATTCGTAACTCTCTTCGACACCGATCTTATAGAGGCCGCGAAACGAAATCCCGAGCTCTCGCGCAGCCGTTTCGATTTTGTGGAGCAAATGCTGAATCGCTTTGTGCGTGGTCGACATGACGCCGACGCGCTTCCCGTCGTGCAAAAGTTCGGCGATCGCCATCGAAGCGAGCATCGTTTTGCCCGAGCCCGGCGGCCCCTGGATGAAGAGATAGCTTTCATCGAGCGCTCGAACGATCGGTACGATCTCGCTCGTGACGGCGTTCGGCGGCTGGATCGCTCCGTTCTCGGGGAGACCATGAATGCGCGGGCGCCGCAAAAGCAGATCGACGAGGCAATGCGGCCGCGCATTTCGGGGATCCTTTGGTAGCGCCTCGGCGATTCGCACCAGCGAAGCGCGTTGCGCGCGCGTGTCGATCGGCGGCGCCGGAATGAGCGCGGTTAACGTGCGTGCGAGCTCGATATCTCCGGAGCGGCGAATACGGATGCGACGTCGATGCTCGTCGACCTCGACCAACGTCCCCGCGCCTCTCATCGTGAGCGGATCGAGCATCCGATCCTCCGCGGCGTATTCCTGTTCGGGAAATTGGTAGGTGTAGGCACGGTTTCGCTTGCCCTTCTCCAGCGCGGGTTCCGATCTATCGAGCAGCGTGAGGCCGCCGAGACATTCGGGATGCTCGATATGCTCCGCCGACGACATCTCCGCGATGTCGAAAAGTTTCCACCACGTCGGCTTATCCTCGCGACGATGATAGGAAAGTAACTGGGCGAAGATCCACCGCAGGCGCCGACGCACCTCGACTCCATCGAGTTCTTCGGCACGTTCGATTCTCGGCGTATCGGCGAGAAGGCGCTGCTGGAGTTCGCTGAATGCAGCCGCGGCGGCTGCGCGCTCCTCTTCAACCGAGACCGGTTCTCGCTTCGGACGCCACGGTATCTCGCAGCCGAAGTGTTGTTGCGCTTCGGCGCGTAGCGCGAGGAACCAATCGCGTAGCGCGAATGTGGAGCGACAATCCTCTTCATTGTAGCGCTCGATCGTCGCGAGCAATGAGCGGTTGTCTTGGTCGGCGAGCCATTGTTCGAACATAACGACGGAGTCGTCTCCGCTGCGTAAATCCGCCGTGCGTTTGAAGCCGTAGTAGAGTTCGAGCTTTTTAATCGAGTAGCTCGGTTGCCCGACACAGAGTGCTTGACGCGCGACCGTATAGAGATCGACGAGAGCCTCGGAGCGGAGCAGCTCGTCAACCTCGGCTTCGCGGGTCGCATGCCGCACGCTGAGTTTACGGAGCGCTGCTTTTTCGTAGGGAGCGTAGTGATAGATATGGAGGCCGGGGTATTTTTGTCGTCGCTCCATCAAGAAATCGATACATTGCTCGAATGCGCGGCCTTCTTTTTCCGGATCGGTTCCCCAGAAAGCCTGAAAGCGTTGCTCGTGGGAAAGGTAGATGCCGAACAGATACTCCAACCCACGCCCGGGTTCGAAGAGCGGGTCGCCCTCCATATCGAAAAAAATATCGCCGACGTTGGGTTCGGGAAGAAGCCCCAAGCCGCGCAACGGTTCGGGCGCGAGCAGCTCGTAACGGGGGGAGCCGCTTTCGCGCTGTTCGACCTGCAAGCGCGCCTGGCGGCGAAGGGCGAAGAACGTCTCGCGCGAGATCGCCGACGGCCTCGCCTTCTCGGGGGCTTCGGCGAGCTCTCGCATCGTAACGATCGGTGGATCCGCCGCGGCGAAAAGACGGATGTGCTCCGAGCGCATCCGCGCGACGAGGCTGAGGTGGTCGCGTTCCTCGCGCAAATCGTCGCAACGCGTTTTCCAGGTGCAGTGCGCGCAGTATGCGACGGGCATCGGCACTTCATCGAGCCGCCCTGCCAAAGCACCGGCGCGAAGCGCTTCGATCTCTTGAAGAAACGAGGCTTTGAGACGTCGATAGTACGCGTTGTATTCATCGACGCGAAAGCTCCGCCGTTCGTCGGAACCGAGAAGCACGTGCATGAACTCCGGCGCGACACCGCACGTCCGCTCGATCTGTTCGCTGTAAAAGCAAAGTTGGATGATGAAATGCGGTCGCTCGGAGAGTGCAAGTTTGGTGTCTTCGACCTCGTAAGCATACGCGAGATGCGGTTCCGAGCGTTCTCGCTCGACGCGGCGGAGAAAATCGGCGCGGCCGTACCACGTGCCGTCGAAAAAAGCCGCCTGGTAGATCGTCGCGGCACCCTCGCTCATCGCCTGTATCGTCGTTGCTTCGGCGTGCTGGAAAGCCGCGATCGAGGGATTCGCAATCTCGGGAATGCTGACGACACACCCTTGCCGTTCGAGTGAATCGAGGTAGCGGCGTTCGCGATCGCGCCCCTTCCGAACGAGCAGTTCACTCTGGGGATCGAGCGGAGCGGCGATTCTCGGCTCGTCGGCGGCGGAGAGATCGAGCGCGGTAAGGCTCCGACACTCGAGGTAGCGGTGGAGATCGGAAGGCGAAAAAATAAGGCGGCCGTCGAGCTTTTGCACGCATCGCCCTCCCCCGGCGCTCTCCGAAGTTCCTGCCAGGATCGAGGATGCACGGTAGCGGAACAGGCCCCGAGATGTCGCTTCGAACTCGCTTGATGCCGCTCTATGCGGGGCGCGCCCTGCGCAGCATCTCTCAGGGCTATCTCGCTATCGTCGTCCCGCTCTACTTGCTCTCGCTGGGATACAGTGCTACCGCCGTCGGTTTGCTTATTGCGATCGGGTCGGGTTCAGGCGCATTGCTCACGCTCGCGGTTGGAGCGCTCGCCGATCGAATCGGACGCAAACCGATTCTCGCCGCCTTCGGAATCCTCACGGCACTCGCGGGTGTCGTCTTCGCGCTGCAAGGGAATTTCTTCGTTCTCGCCGTCGCCGGAGCGCTCGGAACGATCGGCCAAGGCGGCGGTGTCGGCAGCGGCGGGGCGTTCGGCCCGTACTTCGTTGCCGAGCAAGCGCTTACCGCAGAACTCGCCGGCGACGAACGACGCACGGCGGTCTTCGCAAGACTTTCGTTGGTCGGGACGGTCGGTAGCGTGCTCGGCGCCGGGCTTGCAATTTTTCCCGCGCGCCCGCTCTTCTGGCTGACGGCGATTATCGGCGTTGCGCTCGCCCTCGTAGTTCTGCCGATCAAAGAGCAGCGTTCGCGGGCGATCCGCGCGCGTTCGAAAGCTTCGCTCGCGCCGACGACGTGGAAATTGATTCGCCGTTTCATGCTCACCAATGCAACCAACGGTCTGGCGATCGGTTTTCTCGGCCCGATTCTCGTGCTCTGGTTTCACGAACGCTATCACGTCAACGCCGATCAAATTGCGGCGCTCTACACGACGATCAACGTGCTGTCGATTCTCTCTTACCTTGGGGTGACGCGAATCGTCGCGGCGATCGGCGGGGCGGTGCGCACCGTTGTCGCGCTGCGCGTCTTTTCGTGCGTTTTGCTCGCGGCGATGCCGTTCGCACCGGGCTTCGTCGTAGCAGGTGCAATTTACGCGCTGCGCATGCTCGTGAACATCGTGACCTTCCCGGTCCGCCAGTCCTACGCGATGGGTATTATTCCGGCCTCGGAACGATCGCGCGCCTCCGCACTCTCGAATCTTCCGGCGCGGGTCGGATCGATGGGAGGGCCGCTGGTCGCCGGCGCGCTCATCGAGCACGCCTGGATCGGCCTGCCGCTGGAGTTTGCCTCGGTTCTGCAACTGCTCAACGCCGGGCTCTATTGGGTGTTTTTCCGCAACTTACCACCACCTGAAGAAGTTGGGGAGGAAGTATGATGAATGTTTTTGCAGTCCCATCGGCTACGGCCGGTCGCATCGAACGCGACCAACGCGAGGTCCCCACACCCTCGGCGGAGAGCGTCCGCATTCGGATCGAGGCATGCGGTATCTGCCACAGCGATGCCCTCACCGTCTATAACGTTTGGCCGGGAATCTCTTTCCCGCGCGTTCCCGGGCACGAGATCGCCGGCCGGATCGATGCACTGGGCGAGCGCGTTGTCGGTTGGAAGGTCGGCGACCGCGTCGGTCTGGGTTGGCATGGCGGACATTGCGGGCACTGCGATCGGTGTCGGCGCGGTGATTTCCTCACCTGTCGCTCGTTACAGGTTCCGGGGATCGTCTACGACGGCGGTTACGCCCAGTTTGCGGTTGCACCGGCGAATGCGCTCGCGCGCATTCCCGACGCGCTCTCTGCAAGCGAGGCTGCGCCGCTGATGTGTGCCGGCGTCACCACCTACAATGCGTTGCGTCACAGTGACGCGCGTCCAGGCGACCTGGTTGCGATTCTTGGAATCGGCGGGCTTGGCCATCTCGGAGTCCAGTACGCCGCGAAAATGGGTTTCGAAACCGTGGCCATCGCACGCGGCGAATCGAAGCGCGACCTCGCGCTCGAACTCGGCGCTCACCATTACATCGACAGCGAGCGCGGTGACTTCGGCGCGGCCCTGCAAAAGCTCGGCGGAGCGAAAGTGGTGTTGGCGACGGCAACTTCGGCGAAAGCGATGGAACCCGCGATGGGCGGTTTAACGATCGACGGATCGCTCACGATCGTCGGAGCGTCGATGGAGCCGCTTTCCTTGAACACCGCGGCGATGATCGGCGGACGTCACAGCGTGAAGGCGTGGCCATCGGGAACCTGCGTCGATTCCGAGGCAACGATGGCATTTAGCGCGCAGGCCGGCGTTCGCGCGCGGATCGAAGAACGGCCGCTTGACGAGGCTCCCGCAGCGTTCGATCGCATGATGAGCGGTGCCGCGCGTTTCCGCGTCGTCCTTACGATGTGAGTAGATGGCGTGCAGCCAAGCGCGCCGCCAAGCGCGCCGCTTATCGCTAGGCGCCCGCCGCTGCGAGCACGGCACGCACGATCGTACTGCGAATCCGTCCGTCTTCGAGTTGCATGAGGCCTTCGATCGTACAGCCGGCCGGGGTCGTCACGGCGGTCTTTAGTGCCGCCGGGTGCTCCTCGCTCGCTA